>JAGQPK010000233.1 GCA_020426755.1 Planctomycetales bacterium | reverse complement strand
CGAGAACTGTAGGTAGTCAGAATGTCGTCGCGGCCATCATTGTCCACGTCTGCAAAACTCACATTGCCGAACGTTTGATTGAATCCGAAGGCCAATTGGCCGTTTTGTTCAGCAATACGATTCGCGACCAGCTTGTCGCTGCCCAGGTTTTGGTAAACCCAAATACGACTGGCTGTATCACCGGACAACTCGTCAAAAGCATTCTCCACCAAGACAAAGTCTGGATCGCCATCCGCATCGAAGTCAGCAACATCTATTTCAGCAACAGCAAACTCAGCAACGGTTGCGACATGACTGAATTTGGGGCCGTTCTGCATAACAACCAATTGGCCAACGCCGTAGTTGCCCACCAAGTCGACGCGGCCATCCTGATTCCAATCCAACAGGTGCAGCGGCGTGAACGGTTCTTCGATTAACTTAGTGGCCGGCGAGAACTCCCCGGTGCCATCTAGGTTGACATACAAATAGGTGTGAACTTCGCGAGTTTTTTTATCTGCGTGGCCCGCGATGATATCGAGATCTCCATCATGATCGAGATCAGTCAGCATGAGTCGCGTTGCTGGAGTTCCGTCTCCGATCGTGGCCGCTGGAAGAAAACTCGCGTTCCCGTCATTGCGTAACCATTGCAGCGGATGTGTTGCGTCGCCCGCAGCCACAAGATCCAAGTCGCCGTCTCCGTCCAGATCCCCGGCGATGATTTGTCCGCGGTGACCAGGCAGCAACACATTGAGCACCCCGAAAGTTGCGGTCTCAGCACGATTCGGCGCCCAACCATCATTCGTCAGCAAATCGGGATCGCCGTCGCCGTCAAGATCCGCGATAGTCGCCGCTGCGTCGGCCAGTGGATTTGCGATCCCGACCTCCGCAACAGGCACGTAATCGACAACTGCCATGAGCGTTCGCTGCTCGAGTATCTGGCAGCCTAAAGAGCGCGCTTGACGCGCATGCGACACTCGTTCCATCGTGAGGCCCCTCGTGATGCACGGTCATTGAGAACGCGCATATCGTAACACATCGCGAACAAGAGGGGCATTATGCCTTTCGGCTAACTGAATATGGAAGTTCGCCGCAACGCGTTAGCGTCGGTTCGTCCCGGCGCGGAGTTTCCAGCGAGAACCGCGGCTAACGCCTTTCGGCTAACTGATTCTCGCGCATCAGAACGTGCGACTACAGCGAACTGCGTCCTACGCCGCGCTATTGAGAATATTCGACAACCGGCCGGGAATCGGAGCGAGCTTGTCGTAGAACTCTTGCGGCTGCAAAGCGGTGGTATCGAGCGACTTCAAAATCGTAACCAGCTCGCGTTGCAGCGATTCGCGTGCAGTTTGCCAAGTGGGCTCGGTCACCGCCGGCGTGATGCCTTTGACCAGCGTGTACGCCGAAATCAGACGATACATCGTTTCCTTGCGGACACGTGCGACGTACGGATTCTCAGGTGTATTCGCCGCGGCCTTGTTGTCATTCCCGCTGGTCTCAAGCCCAATTAAGCGTTGAGCGCTGCGAATCTCGTCCGCATTGTTGTCGATATACGACTTCGTTTCGGCAACCTGCGTTTCCAGCAGCTTGGTGGTTAGCAGTCCGGCAGCCTTGATCACGGCACCTTCATCAATGTCGGCATTTGCCTGGTACGACAACCGGCTAAGGGCACTCATCGCTGCGGATCGCAACATGATGGCCTCATTCTCGTCAGCCACAATCGCCGTGAGTGACGCGGCGTCCTCCGTCATGCCGGCATCTCCGAGAGCATCAATCGCCAACAACCGCATCCATTCAACACCTTCAGCCGTCTCACCAGCCGCTGGCTCTGACTTGGCCAAAGCCTGGCGGAACAGCGACACGAGCGACGCGTCCGGCGATCCGGCGGCCGCCAACATCTTGTTGTGACGCACCAAACCGATCATCGCGCCAATGTGTATGATCTCTGGCTCGCTGCTATCCTTATATGTCTTCAGTAACAGATCGCGCACACGCGAGCTGGGAACCGGCGGCTCAATCGTCGAACCACGCCGTGCCTGTTCGCGATCGTTCAAGTCACCTAATATCAGCAGCGCGTTGTAGCGGCATGCAGGTGTGCGGTCTTTCGCGGCAAACAGCTTGGTGAATACCTCGTAGACCAACTTGCGCAAGCCATCCTGCTTCTGAGCGCCACCGGAATATCGAGCGGCATCAAAAATGTCCTTCTGGATTTCACGTCGCCACTCGGGAAACTGCGCGCCATTTGCTTTGCTGCCCAACTGTGACATTTCGGTGGCAACGAAATCCTCGTAATACTTTCGCATCGGCGCCTCGGCCTGCGCGAATGAGCTCCCACCTTTCAGAGCCGACAAGGCAGTCTTGCGAACGTCATTCACCTCCCGCTCGCTCTTGAACTTCCGCGGCAGCGCCTTGTAGTCCTGTGCCATCAACGGACAGACGGTCGCTACCATTCCCACGACAGCGATCATTCCGGCCAGCAAACGGCGCGATGCGGGACGAGAAATCCAAGTGAACAATTGAACCACCGGTCACTCCTGAACTGACGACAACCCGACAAGTCTCTAGAAAAGCAGCAACGACGGCCTAACCGCGTTACACTATCGCTTTGGCGTTACACTACTCGCATCGAGATTGATGCCCACGAATTGCAGCCGAACCGCCGACGCAAACGTCATCCGGTAGCCGCTGGCGCATCATCCCGCTATCCTTCAGAGTAACCTTGGCAAAGTTTGTATGTCAACGATTGCCGCCCGGAATCCGCCCACTGTGTCGCGGGTTGAACGTCGCGGCGCGTGGCTGGCACCCGCCGGGCCGGACTTTCCTAGGCGGCTCCTGCTGAGTAACGTAAAGATATGCGAACAAACTTGAGCGCCCTCGACACTTCCGCGGCCACCCCAGAAAAGATCTCTCCATGACAAATTTCGAAGATCGGCTGTCCAAAGCAATCGAACGCGGCACCATGCGTGGCGTCGACCGGGCGCGGCAGGAACGGGCACAACAGATGTCCGAGGAGGAACTGCGGCAACTGCACACACGCTATCGCCTGCAACTTTCCGAACACATCGAAAAATGCGTCCGCAAGCTCCCCCAACATTTCCCGGGCTTTCAAAGTGAAACACTGTTTGGAGACCGCGGTTGGGGAGCCGCCTGCAGCCGTGACGACCTGAATCTGGGCGGCGATGGCCGTCGTTCCAGCCGCTACAGCCGGCTGGAAATGTCCATTCGGCCTTACTCACATCTGCACGTCGTCGAATTGACGGGGAAGGGCACGATCCACAACAAGGAGGTTTTCAACCGTACCCACTTCCAAGTTATCAATGAAGTTGATCCAGATACCTTCCTGCACTTGATCGACGCCTGGGTGTTGGAATATGCGGAACTTTTTGCCGCGGCAAATTAGGAGTGCGTCGGCGGCAGCGTACGTCGTGCAGTTCGCCGAAAGGCGCCAGCCGCGGTTTCCGCAAAACCGTGACCCCAGCGCCACGACAAACCGACGCTAGGGCGTTACGGCGAACTAACACCGTGTGACCAACGTCAATGCGGCGAGCTCCTTCCGTAACCAACGGTAGCCGGCGAACCAAGCCCCAATACGACGATGACGATTCGCGACCTCATCATCTGGCTCACCTGTGCCGCCGCCTATCTGGCACTCACCCGCGCGACCACGCCCACCTCGCTCAGCCTCTTGCCCGCCTGGCTGCCAGCTCTGTACTCAGCCTACTTCGGGCTCGCCGGCACCTGCCTGGCCCGTGTCCTCGCAATTCGATTCGCGCGCCGAAAAGAACGATCTCAAGCAACTTGCATTGAACCAGGATTGCTGCTCGGATCCTCCGTCGCCATCTTACTCATCGCCGATCTCGTGCCACTGCTCTGCGCGATTTGCTCTACGTCACTCACTCCACGCATGGAAACGCTGCTGACGTGTATACCGGCTGTTGTATTTGCGACCGCTAGTTTCGCCGGGCGCGGAGCACGCAACTGGCGGTCGCTGTTTCTGCTACTGTGCGGCCTCGAGATACTTCGCTTGTCCGGTCTGATGCGAAGTCTGTTATGGGGTAACTCCCCCTCGACAACATTTCAAACGCTCCTGTTCGACTACTATCCCTTCATACGAGCCACGCTCGCGCTCGGTTGGATATCCTTTGAGTTATCACAGGATCGCATCTCACGAACTATCCGCAACGTCTGGCACTATCTAGGATTGGCCGTAGGCGTCATTTGGTTGATGTTGCCCGTTCTCTTGAATCATCGTAGTTGATCGAGTCATCGTGGACGTACTGAACCGTATTAGCGCACTGTTTGTTTGCCTGAGTCTCCTCGCGCTCGGCTGTCAACGTGATGCGCCGACGTCGTCGACGAATCCGGCGCGAATTACGGGACGCGTCGTGTCGAATTCCAATGGACAGCCGATCGCCGGTGCCAGCGTCCGAATCAAAGGCGCGACAGACTTCGCCTTGACCACGGCGGATGGCTCGTTTCAGCTTGGGCTCCCAAAGCAATTGGCTGATCACCCCCCGTCCACCAGAGTCACGGCATCACAAACTGGATATCTGATTGAGGGCGTGGATGTCCTCAATCCTGCTGACAACACTCAGTCAGTTGAGATTCGTCTAGCGCCGCTGCCGAACCACGACAATCTCAACTATGTATGGACCTCACCTCATCCCGACCCTGTCGGCGAATTCAACTGCGCCAACTGCCATGCGGAGATGTACCGTGAATGGCAGACCAGCGGTCACGCCAGTTCCGCCACGAATCAGCGATTCATTAATCTTTACGAGGGCTCTACTGCGCGCGACAACGTGCAGGCAGGTTGGAGCTTGCTGGATGAGTTGCCCGAGGGCGCGGGAGTGTGCCTGGCGTGTCATGCTCCCTCTGCGCCACTCGAAGAACTGGGCATCGGCGACGTACGCGAAGTGACCGGTACCGTGGCCGATGGCGTGCATTGCGACTACTGCCATAAGGTGCAAACGCTCGCAAACGAAACGCAATTGGGGCTGACGCATGGCCGGTTTGCCGCCAGCTTACTGCGACCGACGGAGGGTCAGTTGTTCTTTGGCCCGCTGGATGATGTCGATCGCGGCGAGGACAGTATGGCGCCATTTGAGACGGAGAGCCGTTTCTGCGCTGCTTGTCATGAGGGCACCGTGTTTGGTGTGCCGGTCTATACGACTTATAGCGAGTGGCTGGCGAGTCGCGCGGCGGCGACGAATCGCACCTGCCAATCATGCCACATGCGCCCCACCGGCCAGATGACGAATATTGCGCCGGGGCACGGGGGCATCGATCGAGATCCATCGTCCCTGGCCAGCCATGCCATGTTGCCTGGCGGGCGACTCGCGATGCTGCGTGACTGTGTCGAGGTCACGACCGATCTGGCGGAGACCGATAGTCGGCTGCAAGTGACAGTGCGATTGCGCACACATGACGTGGGACACCGTGTACCAACCGGCTTTATCGATCGACATTTGATTCTCGCCGTCGAGGCATTTGATCACGATCATCAAGCGGTGGCGCCTCAAGCCGGCACTCTGCTAACGGATGCCGCCGGCGAACTGGCCGGACTGGCCGGAATGATCTTCGCAAAGCAACTGACGGATGCGGATGGTGTAACGCCGGCGCCGTTTTGGCGCGGCGGTTCAACGTGGACTGACAGTCGCCTAGAGCCCGACGGCGTCACGGATTTCGTGTGCGCGTTTCCCTCGAACGCAAACGTGATCCGCGTTAAACTGATCTATCGCCCGTTCTGGGCCGAAACGATTCGCGATAAGCATTGGCCCGATTCGAGTCTGATCATCCACGAAACGAGACACGAATGGACGACCCGCCAGCCGTAAACATTCGCCAAGACACCTGGCCCGCGTGGACGTGGCTGGTGATCGGCGTTGCCGGACTCTTGTTGCTCGCAGCATACAATCAATGGTTGACGTCGCACTCGCTTGCGATGCGAGCTTGGTTCGACGCCCGCCCGTGGGCCGTCTGGCTATTTGCAGCTCTAGCCGCGCTCGTCTCCTTTGTCGTTGGTTCAGTCGCGACGCGCCATCTTTCAGCGACGCTGGTTATTCCGCTGACCGGCTTGGTTGGAGCCATCGTTACCGCGTCCGCGCGGGCAGAGTTCGGGGCGATCATCGGCTCAATGGTCGGAGCGTCCGTGGTTTACGCGCGAAATCGCGCGCCGATGCATTCGCTGGGCGCTCAATTCGTGATGCGAGCGTTCCCCGTAACGCTGCTGGGACTCGCGGCCGGTTTCATCTCGACCAACTGTTACTACGAGAACCGTCAATCGGTGTCTATTGGCTGGGTGGCCGTCGCGTTAGTGTTGCTGGCGGCAATCTGGATTGCCATCCGAGCAATCCCGCTGGGGCGTTGGGGCCGCGAACTCAAGCCGCGCACGCGGTTGGGCGGTTTGGGATGGTTGGCGGCCGCGGTGCCCCTACTTGGTCTCACGATGTTCGTCGGCTTTCAACTGAACATCGCCTATCGCGTCTGGCGCATCAATCAGGTCGGAGTGGCAAGTTACGAGTACGTTTTGTCGCCCTTTCATCGCTGGCTCAACTACCCTGCGATCGTTTCGGCCAGGCTCGATGAAACGGCCACTGACGCCGACCTGTTGCTGCTGCGGGCCGCACCACGACTCCGCTGGTTCCATATCGAAGGCAGCCAGATAACAGACGACGCTTTTTTGCAACTGGACTTATCGCAGCTAACTGCACTCACATTGCGTTGTCCGCTCACCAATCGCGCGATCGCTGGATTAATTGCGAGTCCAGGTCTGGAAGTGATCGAACTTGATGGCACACAAGCCAGCCGCGCATCGGTGCAGACATTTGCGCAACTGCCGGCGCTCCGCTACTTGATCGTCGGCCACTTGATTGACGACGGCAGCACACTCGCGCCCCTGGCATCGATCCGTACGCTGAGTTCGCTCGAGTTGCGCGACTGTCAGCTTGACGATGACGACATTGCGTCAGTTGCCAATCCATCGCTCACTCATCTATCTCTGCGTAACAACCAGATTACCGGCCCCGGTATTGCCGCGTTGTCCAAGTGCCGTTTTCTCGATCAACTCGACCTCATCGGCAATCCGTTGGATGGCACGTACCTGCAGCACCTCGGCAACGCACCGCTAGTTTATTTGTACTTGGACGACACCAATCTGCCGAATGCAGGCATCAGTGCTCTCAGCCAGCAAAACGGTGTTCGAGAACTGAGTCTGCGTCGCGTGACAGCGAACGCATCGCATCTCGCAGCAGCCCTGTCGCAACTAAGCCTGAGCGAATTGCACATTGACGAGCAAGTCATCTTCGCGCGGCCTTGGCAGCCTGTTAAGCCACCAGAGTTCCTCCACGTGCACGTCTATGATCGGGAACTCGATGCGGCCGATATGGTGCGTTTCATGTCACTCGAGGCCGACGTCCATCTGCACCGTTGCCGATTGACGCCTGACGCCGTGGCGATGGCAAAGTGCACCGTTCATCAATTCATCTTGCACGACTGCCCCATCGATTCCAGGTTCCGCGCGATCCTGGGCCACAGCGTGATCTGGGGGCGATAGTGTTGGCGGTCTTAGCCATGCATACGAGCGACTGGTATGCGTTCCGGGACAACGCCCCAGCCGATTGCCTATCCCACCGCGTAGTTAGCCGAAAGGCGCAAGCCGCGGTTCTATTCAGTTCGCCGAAAGGCGCA
>JAGQPK010000232.1 GCA_020426755.1 Planctomycetales bacterium | reverse complement strand
AAACCACGTGCCCATGATTTGTTCGACCCAATACGAACGATCGGCGGCATCAAGCGTGTTATCGAAATTGACATCGTATGTCAGGTCATTCGATCCGCTGCGAATCAAGTCGGACAACCGATCGAAATCGCGTCCGTCACGCTTGCGATCCAAGTTCACATCACCTAGCAACACGTCATAGTTCAACAGGATTCGATTCGCGTCCTGCGTAATGCTGAACTTCGCACCGCGCGGCAACGGATGGTTCGTGTCGAATCCTGTCAATCTTAAAGGGAAGTGAGCCGGGTTGAAACCTACGATTTCATTCGCGGTCATCAGTACCCATTGCTGCGAATGACCTTGATTGAAATTCTTCACCGCAGCCGCATTACCCATCTCGTCGACGCCCGAGATATCGAAGAAGAATGCGTTCGTCTGTCCGCCGCGAAAATTCAACGTCTGCTCGACTGTCAGTAGATCCCAACCGCCAGCGGTGCCGGCTTGTGCCATCGCATCGTGCAGGTCCCAGTGCAAGCTTGTCGAGCGTTCCACGGTCAAGTTGCCGTCGACAGTCAAGGTTCCGATCGTTGTGCCCGGTCGCAATTCGGCTCGATTGGACAAGGTCACATCATTGGCGATCACGCCGTCGCCGCGCAGATAATGCTGTCCACCCGAGATCGTCAGCGGCACTACCGTATCATTCTGATCGAGTGTCAAGCGGCGGCCCGCTTTCAAGTCGACAGAAACGTCAACGTTAAACGTGGCGTCGCCGATGAGGTGTAGGCGAGAGTTACTCTTCGCAGGCGTCAGGCCTCCAAACACAAAGGCAACTCCATCAGTCACATCGATCGTCGCGTCCGCACCGAACTCGATGAAGGAATTGAAGTAACTGAACTGTGAACTTCCACCGTTAACTCGAATCGTCGCCGCATCGCCCAACGTGATTGAGTCGCCCAATGTCAGATCGCCCACTCCGGTCTTATTGAGCGTGGTGCCGGCATTTACGACCACACTCGAGAGAATCGTGACGTCATTCTGAACGGACCCCGGGTCGGAGTTGATATACGAATCTGCGACGACGTGCAGCCAACCTTCGATCGTATCGCTCGGATCGTCCAGCCGCACTTGGTTACGCAGTGTGCCGCCATGCAGCTCAACTTTTCCTCTGACCGATCCCGACAGAGCTCCGGCCGGTTCGACGACGGTGATCCCAGATCCGAAGGTACCTTTACCATCCAGCGTGCCTTGCTCGATGCGAGTCAAACCAGAAAACTCCAAGGGAGCGCTGTATGCCATACTGCTGTCAGTCCGCTTGATGACTTTGCCGTCACCGGTCAGCTGGCCCAAAAACTCACCCGACTCCAAAACTAGCAGTGGTGTCTCAATCGTACCGCCGTTAATCACGCCGCCGCGCAAGGTCATCGACTGAGGTTGCATCGGAATACTCACGGTAATCTCCATCGCGCCCAGCACGTAAACGTTCGAGGTCGTCGGGATAGCGTTAGCATTCTCCACGCGCAAGACACCGTCGTTAATCCATGTATCGCCGCTATACGTATTGTTGCCCGCGATTCGTAGCACACCGTCGCCCGCTTTGACAACGCTGACGCGTCCATTGTCTGCATTGAGACCGGCCCCGCCGATTGGTTCATATTGCCCGTCAGGGCCTGGATTGTCGACAATGTCGGCACTGATGTCCGAGTAATCGCGAAACGTATTAAGCAATAGCACGGCGTCGTCACTCGATCCACCGGCAGTCAAGCGTCCGCCGCCGATCAATGTGCTTCCTGAAAGTGCCAGGCCACCAGATTCGATATTCATAAGATGGCCATCCAACTGCAGAATCGGCATCTCGCCCAAACGCATGTTCATTGTCAACGAGCGAATCGGCTGGTCGGTCGTCAATAACACGTCTCCGGCCACCGCCACGTGTGACGTAGCGGTCCAAGTGGCGGGATCGTCCGCAGCAAACGCATCAGGCGATAAAGGCACGATGCCGAGCTGCTCATCGTATCGAGCAAACGTCAACCCCATCGACGGTTCGCGCGTGACAATTCCGCCACCGAGAAAATCCTGCTGAGCGAAACCATCGATGTGCAATTCGTTTCTGAATGGCGAGTTTTCGCCTGCTGAGACCACGCCATGCAATAACAATGTCGCCATCGGCCCCAGTTCGAGCGATTGCCACGTAAACGACGTGTCGGATGCCGATAGAAAAACTCGATTGCTGCCCGATTTGATGGAAACGGGGCCTAACCGTTCACCTACCGGCGTGTAGCCGTACAACTCAACGTCACCGCCGTGCATCACCAGCGGAATCGAGTCGGCAAGTTGGTCCGGCACACCGATCGTTTCCGTGGACGGTTTGACCTCGAGTTTCCCAAAGGGTTCGATGACGATCTGGCTGGGCGTACTCAGTCGCGCAGTCGGCCTAAGCGACAGCATTCCCTGTCCGAACAAGTTTCCCTGCATATGAATCTCACCGGTCAGCGTATGATCACTGCCGCTGAGATTCACGATCGAGTTTGAGTTTCCCACACGTGGGCGTAGCACCGTGAATCCGCCACCGGAAAGTGATCCAGAGATATTCAGGATTCCCTCACCACCAAGATTGGCGCTGTCATCACCCAAATCGATGTCACCAGTGAAGTCGCCTGCCATCAGCGCCCCCGTGCTTTGATAGCCGCGAGCGTTATTGAGATTCAACTTGTTGGCAATCGCAACTCCCCGTGCATCGAGCGTCGCGTTGGCTCCGGTGAAAGTGACACTTCCTTGTCCCAGTGCATTTGACGTGGTCAGCGTCACGAGCCCCTCGTTTAACCGCAAGTCCCCGGTGAATCCAGCGCCCAAGCCACCGATGCGTACGGGACCTTCGCCGGACACTTCGACGTTGGTGGCGCCGATGATACCGACGCCAGTCAGATTGAGCTCCGAGTAACCCGCGGTGAGCGTGCCGCCGACGTGAATGCCACCAGTTCCTTGCAAGCGAACTCCGTTACTCAGGTGAAGCGAATTGAAGGTCGTGTCAGCGTTGATCGTCAAGAAGCCCGGTTGATTGGCGATGACTGCTCCGTCAATCTTGCTCCCCGACGAGTTGAACGTCAGCGGACGAGTTGAATCGATCGTGAGATCTCCGGCCAATTGCAGCGGACCGCTGAAGGTTAACGGTGTCTCGATGACGGTTAAGTTGCCGCTAATTGTCGACGCTCCAATCATCGTCACGTCAGCCGACGGAATGCCCTCGACGATCAGATCCCCTTGAAGCTGGATGCCGCCGCTCGCATTGATGCGAGTTCCAACGTCTTGAGCGAATAGGTGCAGGCTGCCCGTGCCACTAATGGGCGCGGTCACATTGAGCGAGCCCGTGTTGATGCGCATCTCTAGACTTGCATCGGACAACTGAATCGCGCCGCTGACCGTACCACCGGAATGCGACATGATTTTCGATTGTCCGGTGACCTGAATTGAGCCACTATACGAGTTATTCAAGTTATCAATCGTCAGCGTCGTATTCGGCATCATCGAGATCGGAGCGGAGCCGGTCGAAGTCAGTCGCAGCTCGCCGCCGTTGACCATCACGGTGCCACCGATATTGAGCGGAACCGAGACTGCCGTCGTTCCCTTACCGTTGACGTTAAAATCGCCGGCAAACGTAAGTGGTTGCGTGAGAAATGTCAGCGTACCGTTGTTCGCAACCGACAGATCACCTGCGCCATCGACGCCACCTTGAACTGACAGGAATTGGCCCAAGCCCGTGGAGATCAACGCATCATTGGCGGCTTCAACCGTAACGCCGCGAATCACGGCCGTTTGCGTCGCACCTGGTTTCAACTCGCCCGATTGCAGAAACACGCGTCCGCCATAAACGGACGTGGAATTCGTGTAGAACTGAACGACTCCACCATTGAGATGCAGCGGGCCCGATGCGTTGCCAGCGGCCTTCATGTCCACGAGACCACCATCGACTTGCAACGCCGTCGACAATGTCTTCGATACACTCAGATGACCGTCGGCGACGCGAATCGATCCAGTGGGTTGCGCATCGACGTTCAGGTCGAGCGAACCCTGCGTCAAACTCAACTGCCCGTTGCCTGACAACGCACCCGTCAGTTGGAGCGTGCCCTGGACATTCGTTTGTTTGATTTCGCTGTCGACGTCAACGATCAGTGAACCGCCCAGCCGCGCGGTGCCGGGTGCGTTTGAGCCCAGCGTACCTCCTGTCAGCTGAATTGAATCATTCAGGTTGCGATTCCCGACAAGCAGCAACGTTCCTCCAGGACCGACTGTCGTGGCACCGGTAGTTGTTCCCAACGCGGTATCGGTCAATGCTTCGACGGTGCCCGCGTCAATCTGCAAAGCGCCGCCCCAACTCGCGTTGGCTCCGGACAACTGCAACGTACCGGCTCCCGTCTTATGCAAGTCGAATGTCGCAGCATCCAACATACCCTTCAATTCCAGCAGTGCGGCGTCGCCCGTGTGCAAGACCAACGGTTCGGTCGAGTCGTTGCGCAGACTCGTGCTCATGGACAATGGGCCCGTACCATTCGATAGCACGATTTGGGGTGGGCTTGCCGACGTCGAATCGAACGTGATCGGAACGTCACCCGAAAGTTGCAGCGTGCGAGGTAGCTGGAACACGAGTTGCTCAAGCGTCACAGGCGCATCGACCAAAATCAAACTCGCCTGCGGCTGTGTGTCGAAGATCGCAGTCTGCCCTGCTCCGTTGGCGACGCCGTTCGACCAGTTCTGCGTCGTGTGCCACAACCCGACACCAGTATTGATCCACGTCGATTCCTGTGCCGCAACATCGCTTGGCTGACAGATCGTTCCGCCTGCCAACAACGCCACTGCGACCGCGCCTCGCCGCAGACGACGTCGACGAGAAACTGCACTTGGCAAGCAGCACAACGTGGCCAATGCCATCCATATAGCTGCAGGTTCAGGGACCGCTGTTATCGAAGGGCGCGGTCCAGTTTCAAAACCACCATCTTGAAAAGCGATCACAAGGTCACCCGAGGAAAACTCCCGATCGCCGTTCCAGTCACCAGTCAACCAGGTTGCGTTTCCGGCGACATCGTCTTCATAGAGCCCGGCCTGAAATACGAGGATCAAGTCAGTGGCACTGAACTGTCCGTCGAGATTCGTGTCGCCGAAGTACGTGTTGCGGACATCATGAACCCAGACCTCGCGATCAGCACTGTCGACAGTGCCATCCGCATTCAAATCGAATCTCAGGTCAAACGACTGCGACAACACCTGTTCAGTCAATAGTTCGAGATCGACAACGTCGAACACTCCATCGTTATTAAAGTCACCAAGCGATTGTCGAACGGTATAGATCAACTGCAACTGGCTCGCTGTCTGCGACCACTTGAACTGAGCATTCGCAGGCAGCTCGAATCGATCCCGCAAGCTCGCATCGTCGACGCTCAGCCATGCCGTGTCGAATGGGCGGATACTCTGCGCATCTGCCACCGTCCACCGATACTCGGCTTGCGGATCGAAGTCGGTCAGCGTGGAAGCATCGATCGACCATTCGAAAGGCGTAGCGGCCGTGGCGGTGACGTCCAAACCTTGCTGCAGTGTGAGCAAATCCCAGCCAACTCCCGGGCCCGCAGCGACATTTCCAAGTTCCCAATTGATGCGGCCACGGGGACCTAGCGTCACGTTTCCATCAATCGTCAAGTTGCCAATGGCGTCGCCCGGGGAAAGTTCACTACCGCCTTCGATGATGACGGAGTTGACCAATTCGCCACTGCCGTGCAGCGTGGTTGAACTGCGGTTGAAGTGCAACGTGGGCACCGTTTCAGCTTGACGAACGGTGAGCTTGTGGTCGGCCGGCACGTTGATGGAACCGCTCCAGTTGAACTTATCGCCGCTTACCAACAAGGTACTGTCGTTGCTTAACGGCGTGAGTTCACCGCTGATCTGTACGGTCGCGTCTGCATTGAGCACCGTCGCCTGATCGCCAATCGCCAGTGTCCCATCGAAGGAAACCGTTCCCGCGCCCACGACTCGCGTCGTGGCTTGATTGGCGAACGTCGTTGCGGACTGGATGTGCATGATGGCCGAGGAATTGGCGAGGCTACCGTCGGCAGCGTCGTACAACGACAGTGTCGCTTGATCGAATACAGTCAACTGCCCTTCGAACCGCGCGTCAGCCGTCCGCGACATCCCGAGTTCGCCGCCGCGCAAGTCGATGTCGCCATGGAGCAAGTTGAACGACCCTGTCGGGGTAATCGATCCGTTGACGAGTAAGGCACCGGCGTGCACAGTGATCTTACCGGTTCCTAGTGCCGAAGGCGCCGAAAGGACACTGTTGACTGAACCCGCGATCAGAATGCCTTCTTCGACATCGACCGTCCCCGTGAACGATTGGTTGTTACCCCCAAGTTCCGCTCGTCCCAGTGTCGTCTTGCGTACCGGGCCAGAGCCAACCAAGTTGATAGCGAGTTCGCCCGCTTCCAGGTCGTAGCGTGCTGCGTTGACGGAAGGCGGATTCGCTAGAGAATTATTGACGTAGAATCGGCCACGCTGTGACACGCTTACGTCACCCAAGACGATGGGCTCGGTCGCGTCAAAATCAGCGGTCAGGGTGCCACCAGACAACTCCAAGTCCGTGCCGACAGGGATCGCTTGCGCGGCGACGACACGGATATTGTCCCGCAGGACGCGTGTCGGTCCAGTATACGTGTTCGCGCCGGAGAGCACGATGCGTCCGGAAAGCGTTAAACCGACTGCGCCTCCGCTGTTGTCGACAATTGCGGCCGCCACTTCCAGCGTGCCGCTGCCGACAGGATTCGATTCGTGGAGGATTAATTCCCGGTCGCCGGTGGTGCCACCTGCGGTAAGCGTTCCGTTGCGAACCAGGACACTCCCTTGATTGTGCCAGCCGCCTGAAACGATGTTGAGCTGACGACCGCCCAAGTCAAACTCAGCTCCACCGAAGCCGGAAACGAGTGACGCAATCGTGCGATCTGCCGTCAGCGCCGGCGGAGCTCCGAAGAAGTTGACGTGTGACGTAGCGTTGGCAGCTGTGAAACTCTCGACTTTGGTCACCGTGCGATAGAGTGGCAAGATTCCAAACTGCGGGCTGTAGGTCGCAAAGTCGCTTCCGCTGAATGCCCAAGCGCCAATCATGTCGTTGACCAGCACCGGCGCTTCATCGAACTTCAGGCCAGCGCCTTGACCGACCATCACGTTGACACCAGCACTTGTCGTGAACAGGCCGGGACCTTGGCGCTGCAGACTTTTGGCAACCAACTCCGCCCGCCCACTCGTCGCGAACTGAGATTCACCGTCCCCGACGATCAGATCACCGAACCGCTCCGTCGAGTATTGTCCGTTCTCCGGCGTATCGGAAGCTTGATAGTCGATCGTGCCGCCTTCCAAATAAATCGGAATTGCGTCGCCAATCCGATCGGACCGATCCTTGGGTGTGCGCCCTAAACGATTGTCGATACGCAGTGTGCTAAACTGGGCGATGCGAATCTCGGACGTGCTGTGCAAGGCGCCCTCTTCAACAAGCGTGAGCTTGCCTAGATAGTTCATATTCGGCAAACCTAATTCCGTTGCGCCGGTGTACTCGTGACCGCTTGTTCGCAACGTCAACAAATTGCCGCCCAGCGCGAGCGTTCCGCCTACGATCTTGCTGATCTCCGACTTGTCGGCATTCACAATCGAACGTCCGGTTCCGAGATCCACCGTGTCAGC
>JAGQPK010000231.1 GCA_020426755.1 Planctomycetales bacterium | reverse complement strand
GCGACGGCTGCAAGTTGTTGGGGCGATACCTTGTTGCGCCAAGAGCCAATCAATTGTGTGCGATCGCCGCGCTGGATCAGTGCCTGCTGCTCAGGTGTGCTCAACGGCGCCGTCGACCGAGATGGTCGCCTACAGCGCTTCAGCATCTTTTCTGGATCGGGCAGCGACAAATGCTTCGTCAACTGCTGAACGGTGACATCTGGGGCGAGGACAAGGTACTCGTAAGGAATGAACAGGCAATCAGGGTGCTGGGCCGCGTGACGCAACAGTGGCAGGTTTTCCAGCACCCAGTCCAATACGCGCTGCTCCAATTCACTGCCACCATGGTAGACGTCCCAAGCGGTCGATGTCTGATCGGAAGATAGCCATTGCTCGACGTAACCTGGCGAACGCAACAGGCCTTTACCGGTTGTAAACCAGCCGGCATTGGCCACCGATAAGGCTTGTCCTACTGGGTGCCGTGTCATCACGACGGTTTGTACATCGAAGTGTTGGGCGATCCAACTGATCATGCACTTCGCATCGGTGATCTTCAAGCAAAGCCGGCTATTCCGCAAATGGAATTCGGGACTCCAGAGCTTCCACGGAATGTTCGCGCGAATTTCGCCGCTGAGAAGTCCAGTAACGTAAGCCTGGAAAGCACACTCTTCGTCCGCATCGAGATTGGTGAATTGACTATACGCCGGAATGGGCAATCGATTGAGATTGGCGCGGTGTGCGGTGTACAACGAAAACGGCTGGTCGCTGAACATGATGCCACGGTTCGTCCCAAGCATCTCCATCAACAGAGTGCTGCCGCTGCGGCGAGATGCGTAGAGGCAGATTGGGGTATGCTCAGGCGTGAAGCGAATCACGTACCGCCAGATGAACTCTTTGATGAGCTGCGCAGCGGCGTCACGCAGCGGGGAACGAGCAATGCCGTTCGCGTGGGTTGCCGTGTTTGGCGGTCGAGTTGATGTGGGCGAGAGCTCGGACATGTTCACGGCAACGGCAGGAGTGACATCCATGGATCAAGCGTTTTGCGACGTGGCCGCGCGATGAACCACTGAGTGCCAAATACTAGCCAGTCCCAGAAAGATGGCACCAATCACCACTGTCGAGCGAACGCCGCCAATATTGTAGTCACGATAGATCGCCGTCGTAATTGTCAGGACGATGATACCGCGTATTAGCTCACGCTCCAATCGATACTCGTCTTCGGGACAGATTCTCCACAAGGGAACGATGTAGAGGAGCATGTACAGCCCCGTGGCAACCAGGCCGAAGTCGACCGCCTTGGAAATGAAAGTGTTGTGAAAGGTCGTGCCGGCGCCGCTGAAACCCGTACGCCGCAGATATCGCTGTGCTTCCCATGTAATGGTAGCTGAGGCCATGAAGCCATGGCCGGTCGCCGGCTTCTCGCGGATGACGTCGGCAGCAAACTCCCACGCCTCACCGCGCCCCGACAGCCCGCGCTCCATTCGTAAGTAACTGGAGATGCCCGGCAGCTGCGACATCTGTGGCCAGATGACGTAGGGGAATAACAGCAGGAGTGCAAAGGTTCCGATGAACACTAACCGTGAGCGGCGGAAGATCGACGGCAAGACGTGAAACGCCGCCGCAATGCACAATCCGTAAATCGCCGCTCGACCCTGTGAGACGATGAGTCCCAATGTCGTCAGGATGAGAATTGCCAAGTTCGCAAAGGTGCCGGAACGCTGCAGCAGGTAGATCGCACACAGGATGCCGAATCCCATTTGCAGCGCGTGTCCTTCCGGATGCTCGAAGAATCCGCCGCTGGCGATGATCCCCGAAAACTCGGCGTACGACGGCTTGTTGCGCAGTCGAATGCCGCCGAGTCGATCGAAACCGGCCGCACCGAAGAACGACGGAATCGCCAGCAACGCGCTGAGCCACGCGATCTGTCGAATGAACGCCTGGAAGACTGTCTGGTCTTCGCGAAAAATGAACGGCAACATGAAGTAAGTGGCGTAGGCGAAGTAGGTGTACGCTAACACCTGAGGCAACCTGTAGCCGCCATGGAAGGCAAAGCAGATGACCAAGAATACGACCGAGTAGACATGTAGTGGCCATGCGTCGGCAAAGGCACGTCCGAGTTGCTTGAGTGAATAACGTTGAATGAAGATGATGCCGCCAAAGCAGAGAGCCATCAGGCCGGCCAGGCCCTGTTGGACCCGTTCGTAGACCTGCATGAAGACCGTGTCGTAGGCTGCGCTGGAGACTAACGCAATTCCCAACAGGATGTAGGTCAACGTGCGGCGATATTGGTCGTTCATGATCAGGCTCTCACGGTTTCCAATAGGCGCGAAAGCTGATCGTCCGCGACGAACAACGTGCCGGGCAGAGACTCGATATGTTGTCGCATCGTGCGATACTGCTCAACAGTGAGTTGCTCGAAACAGGCGTACAGCGATTCTACATAGGGTTCGCTAATCGTAATGCCAAGCTCATGCTCGGCCACATAACGCCCCGTTTCGTAGTCACCGACTGCCACGGCAGGTACGCCGAAGTAACCACCCTCGTAAAGCCGATTAGGAAGCAGCCAACGCGAATTCAAGCCATCGCAAAAGTCGCCGCACCAATTGAAGTGGACTTGCTGATAAATGTCCGACAGCTCCTCCGGCGCGAGATACTCGCCCTCGAACACAACATTGTCGTGTTGCTGCAATGCGGACTCTAATACGCCGGGACCTAACAACGATGGGCAGCCTCTCAGGTAGATTAAGACTTGTTCCGGCAAGCGATCTGCCAACTCACACAGGACGCGCAGACTTTCGGGACAACGAATGTTGCCAAACCAGCCAATGATCCAGCGTGGTGCGGGAGCGCCGACGGGGTGACATAGTGGGCTCGTCAAATTTCGTGCGGCCGGAAACGCCGAGGCGTCCGCCCATTTATTCTCCAACAGAAAACTCTTGCCCGTATATCCTTGCCAGGGCCCATAGTATTCACGTAAGAATCCGGGTGAGCTGACTACCAACAGTTCGCACCGCGCCAAGACGCGTCGCTCAACCCAACGCAGCACCGCGCTTTTCAGGCGGCGCTGGGGAAGCAGCGGATGGATATCGAGCACCTCGAAGATAAACTTGCCCCGACTGCCCGTCAGTCGCTTGGCGAGCAACGTCAACAAGGCAAGGTCCAGGTTGCGACAGTAGATCAGAGTCGCATCGCGCCACGTTCGTCGATTCTTAAGGATGATCCAGAGGGCACGAAAGATCGATGCGATCCGTGCTCTCAATTGACGTTCCTGGCTGTGTCCTAACTCGACGTTGGGCCAGTCCGGTTGACCACCAACGTTGTAGCGGTCACGACGAAACGAGAAGCTGGTAAGTTGATGTCCAAGCTTGAGAAATCCGTGAGCTCGCTTTCTAACGGCACTGTCGGTGCAATCGGGTGCCACATAGACGATCCGCTCTAACGTCGGTGCGTTCGCAGTGCGGTGTGCGTCTGGTTGCTTGGCTAACGTTGCGTCCACTGGCCCGGTTACCTCACGCACTTTTTGGGACATCACGAGCTACGGCACTGACATAGGGTGCTTTAACCGACTGCCCGCTAAAATCGAGTAAGATGCGTTCGACAAGGTCAATCGCTGGGCCGCGTTGATAAGATTCTGCACGCTTGAGACAATTGCGCTGATAACTTTCCAACATCTCGGGAGAGTTCATCAGGTGTTCCAGACGCGCCGGCAGCGTGGATAGCTCGGACCATTCCACACCCAGACCGATGCCGTGTTGTGCGATTTCACTTCCCAACGGACCGCTGCGGTCGGCGATGGCCAACACGGGAGTGCCGGTGGAGATACACGGAATCAATTTGCTGGGGAGAAACGAGGCGCCGGCGCCTTGCATCTCCGTGATGACAAACAGATCGGCGTCGTGAATCCCTTTCACGAACTGATCATCGGGAAGTAAGCTTGTCACCTGGAAGCGTGGATCGTTCGTCTCCCGCGCCCAGTTGCGTAGCGGACGTGACTCACTTCCTTCGCAGCAGATCCGGAAGTGGAATTCGAGATTCAGTTTGGCGAGTTCACGGCAGAAGGGGACCAGGGATTGCTTCTTGCCGATCGTGCCACTGTAGAGCAGTTTCAGTGGATGTTGGACCGGCCGTCCGCACTTACACGGCAGCTTGGCGACTTGATCCGCCAGCGGGCCAATCAGCCAGTTCGGGCAGAGGTGCAATTGAGTCGAGGGTTTGGCGACGTTGCGTAACGTCTCAACCATCTCCGGTGAGATGCTGCTCCACAGCTCCGCGCGTGAGAAAAGGAGACGCTGCACAGTTCGACCCAGCCAGTGCACGCCTTTGCCGCCGATGATTCCCGTGGCGCGGCCGGCCTCGGCGGGAAGGTCCTGCACGTTTAGCCACAACGGTTCGCGTCGCAACAGTTTTCGCAGGGCCGAGAACACCACGCTGCCTAGCAACGGGCAAAACACCATTACTGCATCGTAGCGTCCGCCATGAAACAAACTACGTGACAGGCTGAGTGGGAACGATAGTTCGTGAACAACTCGCGGTAGCAACTTCGAAGGCGTGTTCGGCAAGTACAGACCGTGCCGCCGCACCTTCACCTTACCAAGCAGTTCTTCTTGGATGCTCCACGGGTTAGCGTCTGATTTGCGTCGCCATTCCGGATAGTACGGATAGGCTGTGTAGACCGTGACATCATGTCCGCGCTCGGCCAGCTCGTGACATAGGTCGGACGCAATGGCTGCGATCCCGACAAAATCGGGTTCGTACAGCATCGTGATGACCAGGAGCTTCATAACTACCGCTTTCCGCGAAGTGGATTTCCCTGACGGAATACGGTCCGTCTACCGGTTGGGCGTGCGCTCAACTCAGGCTTTCATGTGATGCATCCATGGTTGAACTCAGCGGTTCGCCGACCCACAGCGGATTCGTTGCTCCGTTCCACGTGTTGCTGATGACGCCATTGACCACGGCTCCAATCGGCTGGATGCCGGTCGTGCCCAGACTGTCGAGAGCCCGTGCCGCGCGACTGCGACTATCCTTGGAGGGCCGAATGCCGAGCAGTACGCCATCGACCTGAGCGGCGATGACGCAGGCGTCAGAACGATCCAGCACGGGTGCGGTATCCAGAATGATGTAGTCGTATTCGTCTCGTAGCGTTTGAAGCAACTCAGCAAAGCGACGTGACGTAAACAGATCCGCTGACAAACCGATGGCGGCGCCCGCGGGGAGTAATGATAACCCGTTGAAGTCCGTCTCTTGAATCAGATTGCGATCGAAGTCTTCTTGAAGCAGCGATGTCAGTCCGCGATCTGCCTGGAGTCCGAACACCTGATGTTGCTGTGGATGCTGCACATCCGCATCGACCAACAGCACCCGGTGTCCCAATTGCGAAATGCTGATCGCCAAATTGGCGGCGATCGTGGACGTGCCATCTTGCCGGCTGGGACTCGTCAATTGCAGCAGACGCTTGGCCGAGAACTGTGGATTGAATAGCAACGCGGCGCGGAGGCTGCGAATTGCTTCGCTTTGCGCCGTGCCCGGTTGATCACGTAACCAGAGCGGCGATGGTTGCGAATCGGCACCAGGAATTTCCACCAACACACGAAGGCCCAATCGTGACTGGATGTCCGCCCGCGAGCGAAAACCCTTGTCCAGCATCTCTGCACCGACAGCGGCGACGAGACCCAGGAACGACCCCAGCAGTCCGGCCAGTGCCAGAATGATCTTGCTGCGCGGGCCGACCTTTTCACCCAGTTCCGGGTGAGCGATCACGGTCGCGTCAAATCCACCAAAATCCTTGATCAAGCTGGCTTCCTGGAGTTGCCCAATAACGCCCTCGTACAGAGTCTGAGTTAGGTCAATCGAGCGACGATAGCGTTCATCCTTCAGTTGGAAACTACTTAGCTCTTGCGCGACTTCATGTTCTTTCTGATAAAGCTGAGTCAGCAGGTCTTCCGAAGTGTCGATCCAGTTGCGCTCTTGTGACAAATAGCTGACATAGCGATCGACGATGTCTACGGCGGGATCGCCATCGGCTTGCTCGGTGTCATCGATGGGACCCATGTCAGGTGCTGCCTGAAGATTTCGCACGGCGGCCAGACGTTCGCGTAAGGCGACGACGTGGGGGTGATTGGGGCCGAAGTGTTCTAAGAGTTGCTGTTCGCGATCGCTGAGTTGATACAACTGCGTGTCGAGTGCCGTGGTGGTTGGCGCGCCGCTACCTGTCAATTGGCTGCGTAGGCTGGCGACGAAGGCCGTCATTTGTGTCGCATCGTAGTTCTTCGCACGCGCGGCGTCGATACTCTTGAGTTGGCTCTCAATCTCTGCTCGACGCAACAATAAGTCGGTTCGTCGCGTCTCAATGGCCGCTAGACGATCCTGTAGTGGATTGACTTCTTCGCGGCCGCGTGCGACCAGCGGCGACTTTTGACGGAACTCGATGTAGGCATCTTCATTGGATTGCAAGTCGTTACGCAACAGGTCGCGCGCCTCGCCGATCAGCTTCAGCGTATCGTTTGAGATGCCGCTGTACGTTTCATCGAGAAATGTTCGGTAGCTGTTCAAAACGGCTTCGATCACGAGCGGACCGTCTTCGGCGTACGGACCTTGGAAAGTCACGGCCATGATGTTGTCAGCGTGATCACCCAGATCGCGCGGGCCACTGGTTACTTCCAGCGAGCCGATGATCGTTTTTCGCAGATCCGCGCCTTCGGTGTCCTGAAAGCTGGGCAACTCGCCTAACTTCGCCGTCTCGATGGCGCGATTGATGATCATCGGACTGACAATCAGGGCGCGATGAGTATCGACGTAGTCTTCGAACGACGATTCATAGCGTTGATCTCGCGTGATCGTTTCGGGACGACGCTGGATCAGCAGGAGGCTCGCGCGCGATTCGTAGACTGGCTTAGCACGGACATAGTATGCCAAGCCACCCAGCACGCCGAGCGTAACGCAAAACAGAAACAGTACGCGCCGCCGCCAGAGCACATCGAGCAAGTCCAGCGTGGAGGCCAGGCTGATCTTTTCAAGCGGAAGTCCGGAAGTCGGGGCGGCACTGGAGTTCATCGGCGGTTCTCGATCAAAATAACGTCTTACAATCAGTTGTGTAGATCAATGAGCTCGGCACTTAGACTCGAAGTGGCCAGTTGGTCGAGCAGTTCGTCATAGTTGTCAATTGCTTGGCGCAGGTCCGTTGTGTTTTGTTTGACACTAGTGGCTGCCAGCGGGGTCTTCGGGTCACCGACCTGCAGAAATTCGAGCAGTTGGCGGTGCGTGGCCCGATCACACAGCGATTCGTATGCCAGACGCAAATAGTGCTGTCCGTGCCGCGTCAAAGCGGATTCTAGTTGGTGATAAAAGTCTTCATTCTGCTGAATGTGTTGCTCTAATTCACCCAGACGGATATGGACCTTAGGCGGGGTGACAAGCCGATTTGCGTCGTACGCCTCCCATTGCTGAGTCTGTTGAGCGATCCGCTCGGAAACGAAAGTCTTGATGCGATTGCGTCGGACGAGCACGATCTTGTGTGTGGACGGGTCGGCGATCATCGTGCTGAGAACCTGTGAGTTTTGTCCTCTTGTCCACTTCCAACCAACGGAGGCAAATCCCAGTTCAAATCCCGCCTGATAAACTCGCTCGAGGAATCCGAGCGGTTCGTCATCGCGATCCTCCTGCGACCCGAACGGCTGCTCCTCCTGCCGCATCGACAGCGACGTGAAGATGCCGTT
>JAGQPK010000230.1 GCA_020426755.1 Planctomycetales bacterium | reverse complement strand
AGTGGCGTAAGCGGCGCGGGAAAAAGCACGCTCATTCAGGACACACTGTACCCGGCTCTCTGCAGTCGCAAGCGACGGGACGCCGATAAGGCACTGCCCTATGACGATGTGCTGGGCGACGGACAGATCGACGACATGATCCTGGTCGACCAGAGCCCAATCGGTCGGTCGCCACGCAGCAACCCTGTCACGTACATCAAAGCGTTTGATGCGATTCGCGAGGTGTTCGCTGATACGCTGGAAGCTCGCACGCATAACTATTCGGCAGGCCACTTCAGTTTCAACGTAGATGGTGGCCGTTGCAGCGCGTGTGAAGGTGACGGCTTCGTGCAGATCGATATGCAGTTCTTAGCCGACGTCTACATGAAATGTTCCCAATGCCAAGGACGCCGCTATCGCAAGGAAATTCTGGACGTTACTTATCGCGGCCACAATATCGCGGAAGTATTGGAGATGAGCGTACGAAAAGCGTTCAATTTCTTCCGCGGACAGGATAAAGTCCAAAAGCGATTGAAGCGACTCATGGATGTTGGGCTCGACTACCTGCGTTTGGGACAGCCTGCCAACACCTTGTCAGCCGGTGAGGCACAGCGATTAAAACTGGCCGGATACTTGGCGTCGGCCAAGCGGCAGCGCACGCTGTTCTTACTGGATGAACCAACAACCGGCCTGCATTTTTCCGACATCGTCAAACTCTTGGACTGCTTTGACGCACTGTTGTCGGTCGGCCATTCTTTGATTGTCGTCGAACACAACCTGCAACTGATGAAAGCAGCCGACTACATCATTGATCTGGGACCGGGCGCCGCCGATGAAGGCGGCACCATTGTGGCCTGTGGCACCCCGGAAGAATTGGCCGCACACCCGGACTCGGCAACTGGCAAATTCCTGGCCGAAGCAATCGAACGCGACAGGAACATGCAACAAGAGTTATTGCGACAGGACACCGCCTAGTCCTGGCAGCGTTGCCTGTTGGCAAACAAACGGATCGGGCCGACGCCACGCGACAAGCCTCGGACTATCCGCCCCACAAACGTCCTTGATAAGTATCACGCCGTTCGAATTCTTGCTGTACGGCGCGAAGCACGGCGGGCTTATCCAGACACCACGCCGGACCTACAAAATAGTCGCCCGGCGCGTCACCGCTAATTCGCTCGACAATCATTTGCGGCGGCAAGAGCTCAAGAAAATCCACGAGCGTTCGTACATAGTCGTCGCGTCCCATCAATTGCACCTCACCTCGCTCGACCTGTTCGGCCAGCGGTGTACGCTTCACTGCGTAGAGGTTGTGCAGCTTGATCGAGTCGACATTAAGCCGCGCGACTTCGCGGGCGCACTCCAGCATCTGCTCATGCGACTCTCCCGGCAGGCCGAGAATGATGTGCACACAGATTTCAAACCCGCGACCACGACTTCGTTCCATCGCGTCAATCATCGCGTCATGATGATGACCTCGATTCATCCAATCCAGTGACGCATTGTGCATCGTCTGCATGCCGTACTCGACCGACAAATAGGTCGTCTCCGATAGCTCGGCCAACAAATCAAGCACAGGCTCAGGAACACAATCGGGGCGAGTGCCAATAGCCAAACCGACTACTTGAGGATGACTTAGCGCCGATAAATAGAGCGGCCGCAGGCGCTCGACCGGCGCGTACGTATTGGTCGCAGGCTGAAAGTACGCCATAAACTGGTCGCACACGTAACGCCGCTTGAGCCGTCGAATCCCCTCATCGATCTGGTCCGCCACGCTCTGCCGCGGCAAACGCCGACTGGGACTGAAACTTCGATTATCACAAAATGTACAACCACCGATCGCGACGGTTCCATCCACATTAGGACAGGTGAACCCAGCGTCGACGCTCACTTTTTGGACACGGTCGCCAAAGAGTTGCCGCAAGAAGAAGTTGTACGCAAAGTAGCGTTGGCCGACGGCCCGCCAATCCAATGATCGGCGCAAACTGCCCGCATTCCGGCGGCTTTCGCCGGGTTCGCGAGACATGAGTGGACCGTGCGTTTCAGAGTGGTTGATTGACGTCAATTCCGTTCGAATTTTCTTTGATGGCGACGGCAAGGGGTTGCTTCGTCGGAATTTCTCGCAATATTAAGAACAAATGATAGCGCGAATTCATTCTTACAACAAGGCAGAGCGCGATGTTCGGTGAATTGATTCCGGTGGGCGGTGGCGACCCGATTCCGCTGTTGAAGAAAAGCCTATTGGTTGGGCGCCGAGAGAGCTGCGACATCTGCCTGCGCTTCGCAAACGTGTCAGCGCATCACTGCCAATTGACGTGCCGCGGGGGCTATTGGTACGTCAAAGATATGGGCAGCCGCAACGGCACCAAGATCAATGGTCGCCGCATCGGCGAGGCCGAGCGCCGGATTGATCCGGGTGATAATCTGGCAGTCGCCAAGCATCATTACGAGTTCGCCTATTCGCCGGCCAAGCTCGGTGCCGAGGGACCACCGCCACCCGAGGCGAGCGACAACATGGTAGAAGAGATCATGGGTCGTTCTTTGCTGGATCGAGCGGGGCTGAACCGCAGAAGCGTTGGCAAACAGGCTCCAGGTCGTTACGACTTGGGCCAGGACGAAGGTGGACGATTCAAAGATCCCAACGAGCCAATCTAGTTAGATTCGTGCACGAATCCAGTCACGCAGCGTTGCCGATACGGCTCGCCACGGAGCATTTGATTAATGTCGGACCAACCTTTCGGGCACATGGTGTTCTTCACTCTGCGTGATTCTTCGAGTGAGGCCCAAGCGTCGTTAATCGCCGCCTGCCAGAAGTATCTATCGGATCATCCGGGCACGTTACACTTCTCGGCCGGCTCGCTGGCCGATACGAACCGTGAGGTCATTGATAAAGACTTCCACGTCGCCCTCCACTTGGTATTCGCGAACCGCGCCGCTCATGACGCCTATCAAGAAGCGGAGCGACATCATCAGTTCATTGCTGAAAACGAATCGAACTGGTCACGCGTGCGTGTGTTTGACTCGAACATCAGCGCGACGTAGCGAATGCGGTGCATTCAGCACAGCAGCACTCTCTTCGCAACCGGTTGTTAGGTCGCATCCGCTAGGGGACGCTGATCGCACGTACCGTGCTGCGCATCGGGCATGATCAATGAACCACCCACAGCAATCGCCCCGTTGACCAGCAACGCAATAAGTCCGGCGTGAAAACCGACAACCTTGCCGAAACCAGCGGCCGCTAAGCCAATCGAGCAGGCCACGCCGACAACCATCCCGATTAGGGTGGGCATCGATGACATACGACGCCAGTGAAGGCTCAGAATAAACGCGGGCGAGAGCTGCACGAGCAAGTCGAACTTGTAGTCGAGCAACTCGACTAATGTTCTTCCGCGCAACCTCAGCGCGGCGATCACCAGCGAGACCATGAGTACCCAAGAGAATGCCTTGCCAAACCACGTCAGTTGTGTTTGCGTTGGATCTTTAGTGAAGTATCGCACGCAGTGTTTCGCGTAGATGTCCTTCGTCACCATCGAAGAAATTGATAATAGGACGGAATCGGCCGTCGACATGATGGCGGCTAACACTGCCGAAAACAGGACCACCACGAGCCAATAGCCGAGTAAAGACTCTTGTTGGATCTGGCGGCAAACGACGGTCAAAATCGTATCTGATTGCTGCCGTGTTAGGCCTGGAAAATTCGCGGCGCCGTAAATACCTACAATCACCGCGATCAATGTGGTAGTGAGTGGCAAAAAGGCCATCACGCGTAGGCTGCGTTGCAGAGTCTTCGCCGACTTTGCGGCGTAGATTCGCTGAATCGACTGCGGATACAAAGCTCCGCCCAGCCCAACCACCAAAACGTAGCTGAACCACGTACGAATCCAATCCGCTTCTGGCAACTTGAACTTCGCGGGTTCATTCGCTAGCAGCGTCTCGGACGCCTTCTGGATTGAACCGTATTCGTAACACACAGCACACAACAACAGGACGAAACCGACTCCCAGCACAGTTCCCTGAATCACGTCGGTCCAAGCGACCGCTCGGAATCCACCCAATGATTCATACACAACAATCACCAATGCAAGTACGACAACGCCGGCACGATAGGCGCGGACCGGATCTGCATCAGTTAAGCCTTCCAGCGCGCTACCCATTGCCATAAGCTGGGCTAGCAGATAGTTACTGATTGCACCAATCATCACGATCGAACTAACAAGTGACAATCTCCAGTCACCAAATCGATAGTCGAGATAGTCGACTGGCGTAATGAAGTGATGCTGCTTGGCTAGACGATACAGGCCCGGCGCAAACGCCAAGTAAACCACGACGATCGAAGTCATGAAGTGAATGCAAACTGCCCAGGAGTATCCAATTCGGTAAGTTGCACCGGTGAAGCCAAAGAGAGTGTTGCCGCTGTACTGAGTCGAGTAAAGCGTCAACAACAGAGTAACAAAGCCAATACCTTTGCCTGCGAGATAGAAATCCTTAAGCGACGAATCTCGACGAGCGCGGTAGGCGACAGCGCCGATAACAATCAGCGAAAAGAGATAGACGAGGATAAATGCTTGAGCGCCTGGCCCAAAGGGAATGAGCCGATCGTTCACTGTGAGGCCTCCTGTTCGGCCTCATCAATGTCACTCGCCCAAGAACCGCCGAGTTGCCATGCAGCGTTAATCGAAATACCGATTGAGGCCACCACGGCGACAGCGAACCATGCAGGAACACCGACGACTCGGTGGTAGGCAAGATCACCCAACCAGCGCCAATACCATGGGATTGCAATCGCAAACAACGCAACAAAACTGAGAGCGCGAAGTGCGATGTTAGATCGAGAAGCGCGCGAATGCGACATAACCTAGCCTAACGTCCGCCGTAGTACCTCGAAATAGAAGTTCTACAGTGTAGCGGCAACGTGAGACCCGCGCAACAGATGTGAGAAAATTCCTGGCGTCACTCAGCCAACGACGGCCATCGGTCACCACCGCCCGCTTAACTCGGCGGTGGTGCATTTCGTTCGCCGAACGCGGCGAGCTATCGATAGTACTGCTGGTTACGTACGCAGTTCGGGCAATAGCTGTTGGTCGACTTGTTCGTTGGGAACGAATAAGCGGGCCAAGGCGTGATCACCTTAGAAGCTTCAACTCGCTGAATCGCTCCGTCGGTAGCAGCTGCTCGCGCAACTTCGCCCTGCTTCCATTGCTCCAGCGTTTGCGACCACAAACCGTTGCTCACTGCCCCCGCCAGACGCACGTTGACGTACTTCGCGGACTTGTCGGTAATGGCAGTGAACGGAAACGCCTTGGCACCGAACGCGTCAGCGACTCGCTTGCCGTACTCCGTAGTGACATCCATGCGGCACAAACGAAAGTTCTTCAACAATTCAGCGTTCTCACCGGTAGGGGCGAGTTGCGTTTGTTCGAACTTGCCAGCAGGATCAGCCGAGTTTTCCAACACGACCAGCAGCGGACGTTGTTCGGCCGCAGCCTCGGCCTTGGCGTTTGCGTAGTGATCCGACCAGTTTTGCTCACCCGTGGTAGAAACGGCCAGGTTCACAGTTGCCAAAACAGCCAACAACAAGACTTGCATAGAAACCTCCATACTCAGTGGGACGACAGCAGATTGCCAGAACGGCGCGATTAGGGCCTGCGTCCCGTGCTGTACGACGACTCACTCTGTCCCTCATGGACAATGCGCCGCCAGCTCCGCTTTGATGTGACTTTGCCGAAGGTCCTTTCGGCGACGACTGAGCCAAGGGTAGCAATATCAATCGGTTCTTCAAGTGGCTGAATGACCAATCCGAAACCGCCTCGTGCATCGAAGAAGCACTCTGGACAGGTTCAGCATCCTCTCAATTAGGGGGCCAACATTGTGTCAACTTGGTTAACACTCGGCACTCTTCCACTGCGTCAAGTCGTACGCCCAGCTGCCACTAACCCGACTTCTCTCAACCCGTTAGGCGTCTTCGCCCCGGTTGCGACTGAGTGCCAGATGACGGATACTTGACCCCTTAACAGTTGAGAGCCATGCGATGCCAATTCGCGGTTTTCACTGCGAAAAAAATAACTGTCGATTCAAACGAAATGGGCATCGATCAACTGGATCACGCTTCAACAATTGAACATTTGACGACCGGAAGTCACATCGGCTCCGTCCACAAGGCCAAGTCAACGCACGAGAGGAGCTTCTCCTACGATGGTACGTACCGCCAGCACGATGTTGCCACTGGGAACCCCTGCCCCGGATTTCTCGCTCGTAAATGTCGACGGACAAACTGTCTCGCTGGGCGACTTTGCTGGCGCGCCAGCCTTGCTGGTGGTATTCATGTGCAACCATTGCCCCTATGTCATCCATGTCGCGCCCGAGCTGGCGAGGTTGGCGGCTGAATATCAGGCGCGGGGCGTCGCGGTTGTCGGTATCAACTCGAATGATGTGTCAACCCATCCCGCTGACTCACCAGAGCAAATGGTTCACGAGGCAGAACAGCGAGGCTATTCATTCCCCTATCTGTTCGACGAGGACCAGCAAGTTGCGCAACAGTATCATGCTGCATGCACGCCAGACTTCTTTCTCTTCGATCGAAATCAGCAACTCGTTTACCGCGGACAACTTGACGACAGCCGGCCCAAAACGGACATTCCGTTGACCGGTCACGACCTACGTGCAGCACTGGACTCGGTGCTGGCCGGCCAGCCATTACCCGTCAATCAGAAACCAAGTATCGGGTGCAACATCAAGTGGAAGGCCGGCAACGAACCCGATTACTTTAAAAACGCATAGCTTTCCTTAACGCCGAGCCGTCGGGAGAGTCGCCCGCACTGCGATAACTCCACGCATACGATGAGTAGGTCTTCTCGGGCCTCAGATCACTGTCGTGCCTGGTCTCGCTGTTCTTTGTCGCGCTGTTGTTCTTGCCGCTGAAGGTACTGCATCAACCAGCGGCCCCAGACAACGTACTGGAAAGCGATGACCAGCGCCAACGCAAGTCCGACGGCAATAATCACGCCGAAGAAACCGAGCGTCAGAAACGAAAGAACTCCAACGCCGCTCGTAAGCACCATCGCTGCCAAGAAGATCGGAACGAATGAACGAACGGGTTTGGGTGGTTCCGGTGGACGATTCATTTGAGTACTCACAGGACAATCGAACGGCACTGGGTCGATTATTTAGCAGTCGCGCCAATTCGACAAGCCGCTGCGGCAGCAGCGAATTGGGGAATGTCCACGCAGTAAGTCGATAGCGCGCAAAAAAATCCGTCGAGTCAACGCGACACCGGTTGATGTCATGTCGACTCGACGGATTCCCAATTGAGTCGGCGCGATACGCGAGCCACTCGAAATCCATCGCAGAGCGAGGAGACGTCTAGCTCGCGATGCACAACTGGCTGATCAACTTGCGCTGATACCGTCGTGCGTGCGGTAGACCACTTCCCGCCAACTATTTCGCGGAATCCGAATCGCTTACCGTACTGGCGTCCTTCTTGGCGTTCTTTTCGCGTTGGATCGCATCGTACACCTCCTGACGGTGCACGGGGATGTCCGTCGGGGCGTCAATCCCCAAGCGAACTTTGTCCCCGCGGACGTCAACGACGGTGATCACGATGTTGTCACCGATCATGATGCTTTCATCACGATGATGTGAAAGGACCAGCATGGTTGGCTCCTTCCTTCTGTTGGCGGGCCGCAGTTAGTCTGCGGTGCATTGGTATGAATCGTGGGATAAAAAACGGC
>JAGQPK010000022.1 GCA_020426755.1 Planctomycetales bacterium | reverse complement strand
CGAACTTGCGCGCGTTGCGACGAGTGCGACTTCAATATTCAACATTCGAAATTCAGAATTCAATATTTAAATGCCTACCTGCCGCGCCAAGCGGCGCCCCGGGCGGCCTGGCGGTTCTCGGTCGTCATTTCGGGGAACAGGCGTTGCAGCGTTTCGTTGATGCCGGGCAGTACTTCGGGGGTTGTCCGCGGATCACTGAGTGTGCCGTCGACGTGGATCTGTAGGAACTGGCGGCTCGCTTCACCTAGGAACGGTCGCACCAGCGGGCTCCACAGTTGTTCGCGCCCCATGATCGTGTAGAAGTCCAAGTTGATCTCGCGGTTCAATCCCATTTCGCCGATGCCCTTGAGCGTGATCGCATCGCCGCTCAAATCGAAACGGTCGAAGTAGACGTAGCCATCGCGAACCGTAAATGCCATGTCGCTGTTGGTGATGGTCGATGCGGTTGGTCGGTTGGAGCTGAGTCGGCCCCACAATGCCAAGATCAGTGGCAGCTCGTATAGGTTCGCATTGCGTAGCTGCGACGTACCGTTGCCTTTGAGCGATTGTCGGCCGTGTGCGTTGCCGGAGAGGAACAGTTCGAGCATCGCTTGGCCCGACAGGCTGCCTTGGCCGAGCTTCCAATCGCGTGCCAGGAGTGACAGGTCGGCGTTCGTTACATTGGACTGGATACTGAACGACGTGTCGCGGTCGAGCAGCACTTCGGCCTGCGCGCTGATTTTGCCTTGGTAAACGGTGCCCACAATCGGGGCACTCGCGCCCTTGCCGTGTCTGGCAGGAACGCGTTGCCCGAATAGCGCGCGCTGATTATCAACCCAGCATGGGCCGGTGACCTGAGTGACTTGCACGCGTTGGCACATGAGCGAATCAAGTTGCATATCGCCGTGATTCCAGTAGCGATTGCCTTGGCTGCCGCCATCCAACGACACTTGCCCGAAGATATTTTCGACCGGTAGCCCGCAGTTGAGACTCGCGTGCTCCGCATCCAATCGCAGCAACCAGCTTGATGACAATTCCTCATCCTTCGCAGGCTGTCCCACGTGGAAGGCGCCGCCTAAGGCGAACGTGCCGTTAACCTGAAGTTGTCGGAGGCTGCGCGCTAAACGGGGTGGCAACGCGTCGAGCACACTCTGGCGTAGATCGAGGTTGTCGGCGGAAAAGTCCGTCAAGTTCATCTGCCAACCGCCCGTCGGTAGCAGGTCGAACGTGCCGTTGCTGCGAATGCGAATTGGACCGTGTTCACAGGTGAAACCACGCACTCGTACCGCATCGTTGCGATAATGAGCTTCCAGCCTCGCATTACTCAGCCGCAACGGAAACGCCACGGGATTGAGCTGTAAGCTTTCGGACAGTTCTCGTCGCGCAGTCGACTCGCGATGATCGACGTCGACGTCGATTTGTGGACGCGACAAATCTTTGGTCTTGAAGAAGCGCACCGCGACTTGATTCAACTGACCCTGGGGACGCAATTGCCGCCAAGCCTCTTGGGCTCCCGGCGGCAACGCATGTCTCAATTCGGTGTCCAACGACAGGTGATCTGCTTCGAAAAATAACTCCAGTGGGCTGACTGGATCCAGCGTGTTCCAGGTTCCGTGGCAGCGGACAAGCGCGCTATCGTTCTCGCCAACCAAGTCCATGAATTTCCAATGTCCGTCAACCGATTCGATGCGACCGCTGACATTGTTCAATGGATATGGAAACTGCTCGTAGTTGATCCAACCGTTTTCGATGGCCATTACGATCTGTGGTTGCGGGCGTTGAGTTGGATCTTGTCGTTCGTACCGCATCCAGCAGCCGATATTGCCGCGCGGTTGGAGTGACTCGACAAAGTCACTGACGCGAGGTGGCAACGCGGCGATCAGCGGATCGTCGATCGGCTTGAGACCCAACGTTTTGACTTCCCACCAACCGGTAAAGTTGGGACCGGGACGATGGAGTTGGCCGTGCAACTTGACGGGGGTCTTGCCTGCCAACCCTTGTAGGTGGAAGTTCAAGTCCTCGGCAACAATCGTTACGGTGCCGTTGCAGTTCGTCACGGGGTAGGGAAACTTGTAGTGACGCAACGCGAAGTCGTGGCAAGCGAGTTCCGCGCTGTAGGCCAGATCGTTGCCGTCAAAGTCGACTTCCAAGTCGCCCGAGAGCCTGCCGACCGCTTGCAGCTTCTCCCACGCGTCACGCGCTGCGGGAGGCAACTTGCGAATGAGTTCGGGCGTGACCGGAAAATGCCCGAAGCGCGCGTTGGCGTGAAATGGGTCGCTCAGGCTGTGCCCGGCAATCTTCAGTTGAGCTGCCAAAGTGGCGCTACCGATCTGGGCCGTTAATTTCGGCACGTCAATGTGCTTCGTGTCGACGAGGAAATCGCACTGGATATCTGAAACGACTTGGGGCCACTGTGGGTCCTGCCACGTGCCATCGATTAAGTGACCGTCGATGGAGTATTCAATGCCATGCTGGCGAGACTTCGAACTGACTTGAAACGCTGCCGCGACAGTACCGTGCAACGGTTCGGCCCGCGCCGCTCGCTCGGCCAGCCAATCCGGCAATTGACGCAGCACATCGGGTGACCAATTGGCGCCGTCCAGATTGCCACGCACGGTCCAGGCCCCATCGGTTGTACGGGCCACACCCTCTAGGGAAATCGCACGACACATCGGAGCGCGGGTGGCAGCGTCAAAGGTGATGAGTAGCTCAGGCAACTGGCCGGGCTGTGGCTTCGATAGACGCTTGAACCGAACGCGGAGGTTAAGATCATCCAACTGCAACATCCGGCCGGCCGCGTCACGTTCGTCGCGAATCAGCAACTTCGCTCGCTCGACTTCGATTGTGGGCAGCTTTGTGCCGCGGCAAGGCGGGAGCTGCCGTGGCACTAGCGACTCCAGGCTCCAACGCCCCGTAGTGTCGCGCGTTGGATAGAGGTGCAGGCCGATGGCACGCACATGGCGAACTTCGAAATGTCCCTGAGCCAGCTCGGCGAGGTTGGTCGTGCAATCGATGGTGATCGCGTCGGCGTACGCCAATTCTGCTCGCGGCGCGGCGGAGTTACCGCTGGGGTGAGCGAAGGAAATCTGATCGAGCCGCACGCCCTCGCCTTGCACGATATGGGCGGCCCCGAGCCGCACTGTCAAATGCGGATACGATTCCTGCAATTTGCTTTCGACAAACAAACGCAGTTCGTCGTCAGCACGGTGGTAGTAATATAGCGCAGCGACGCCCGCAGCCGTCAGACCGCTGAGTACGATCCAACAGATGACTGACCAGGCGTGTCCGAATAATCGCCGCGTCTTGGAAGTCATGTGTCTGTTTGCTTGCGTGATACGACCGTTCGAGCAGGGCGGTTGGCCTGTGTGTGCTAGCAGGCCGCCCGCAACCGCACAGAAAATGGTGGGCGATAGTAGCGACCACTGAGCGGCAGGGTCAAGAGCATCGATGGCTTCCCCTCTGGCGAGTGGACGCTCATCTGGAGATCCGACTGATCCAACCGATCAGTCAGATCAGTCAGATTAGTCGGACCACGCTAGGACAACAATCTCGCCTGCAGGCCGGGGCAATGCGTTGAATTCCGCGCAGCCAACCGTTAGGCTACCGTCGAATTCGTGTAGGCGGATTTCTAGAAACTTTCTCTATTCACTCCCTTTTCAGAATGAGTCAATAAACCGATGAGCGAAACGAACGGCGCAGCGCCTAATGCAAAGCGGCTGCTTTGGGCGGGCTTTATGGCGATTCTCGCCGCCGGCGTGGGCTTTTCAGTCCGCGGTGGCATTCTCGGACAATGGGCGGAAGAGTTCGGGTTCACGATGACCGAGCTGGGTGCCATCACGGGTGGCGGCTTGACGGGTTTCGGTATCGTGATCATCGTCACGAGCTTGCTAGCGGATGCGGTAGGCTACGGCAAGCTGATGTCGATGGCGTTCGTGCTGCACTTCATTTCCGCGGTGATCACGCTGGCAGCACCGGCAGCCTTTGCGGCAGGCGGCAAAGACGCGGCGTTTCAATGTCTCTTCTGGGGCATGTTTATCTTTGCGCTCGGTAATGGTGTGTGCGAAGCGGTCGTGAATCCGCTGACGGCGACGCTGTTCCCGAACAATAAGACTCATTACCTGAACATCCTGCACGCTGGCTGGCCGGCGGGGTTGGTTGTGGGAGGTTTGGCCTCGGCGTTGATGGCGGCCAAGGTTGTGGATGGCGAAGTCGTCGCCAAAGCAACTGATTGGAAGATTCAGATGTCGCTGTTTTTGGTGCCGGTCGTACTCTACGGTGCGATGCTGTTCGGCCAGAAATTCCCCAAGTCCGAAGCTGCGTCCGCTGGCGTGACGGTCGGCGAAATGATCAGCTCGGTCATTGCTCCGCTGTTCTTCGTGTTGCTGATCCTGCATGCCTTGGTGGGCTATGTCGAATTGGGTACAGATTCTTGGATCTCCAAGATCACCGGCTCGATCATGGCTGACCCCCAGAAAGGCCTCATGTTGTTCGTGTACACGTCGAGCTTGATGTTCGCTTTGCGATTCGTCGCCGGTCCGATCGTGCACAAGATCTCACCGCTCGGACTGTTGTTCGTCAGCAGTTTGCTGGGCGTCGCTGGTTTGACGTTGCTAGGCAACGCCACGTCCGTGGTGATGTGTGTGGTGGCCGCTACGATTTACGCCTGCGGCAAGACCTTTCTTTGGCCAACCATGTTGGCGGTGGGATCCGAACGTTTTCCCAAAGGCGGTGCCGTAGCGATCGGCTTGATGGGCGGCGTCGGTATGCTGTCGGCCGGTTTGCTGGGCGGACCGGCAATCGGCTACAAGCAGGACTATTATGCTTCGAAGCACTTGGAAGAGTCGGCACCGGAGACGTATGCACGTTACGCGGTCGCCGAACCTGCCGGGTTTCTGTTCTTGCCGCCGATCAAAGGTTTGGACGGTGCAAAAGTCGGTGTGTTAGAGGACGGTGGCAAGGAGTTGGCTAACGTGACCAAAGCCTTGGCCGACGAGGGAACCACCGACAAAAACAACGAAGCGTTGAACGCCTGGTGGAGTGACGCTCAAAGCAGCGCCGAGACCGACAAGCCGCCGGTAGACGCTGCCACCTTGCAAGGTGGCCGGATGGCCTTGAAAGTCACGGCAGCGGTGCCTGCCATCATGGCCGTGCTGTATCTGCTGCTGATTGCTTACTTCAAGTCAATCGGTGGCTACAAGGCGATCCATGTGAGCGACTCTCACTAGGAATTTTGAATGATGAATGTCGAACTCTGAATGTTGAAGTGCAGGACAGTGGTCCCACTTCAACATTCGAAATTCAAAATTCGATATTCAAAATACAGCAATCTTGAATGATGAATGTCGAGCTCTGAATGTTGAAGTGCAGGACATTGGTCCCACTTCAACATTCGAAATTCAACATTCGATATTCGAAATTAGATATTCGTCTCCCGCTTCAGTCGCAGCGTTTCCCCGTGGCGACTGAGGTGGACGCTGCCAGGTAAATCAAAGCTGATCGGCAGCGTACCGAGGCTGGTCGCAATCGTTTGCTGGCAGGCGTCGCTCAGACGCTGCCAGTGAGCGGTCGACATGTCTTGAGCCGGCCACTGTTGGCGACGCCACAGTTCTGCAAAGGCCGCACGTCGCTCCAGTGGGTGTGCAGTTGCTAGCTGGGCTGCATTTAACTCCACGACGTCCGCGGGGGTGACACTGCTGACAGCGCGGTCGAGCAACTCGGCGGCTCGCTCCTGAAAGAAGGCTTGCGTTTCGGTGGCCAGCTGGCTGAGTCGCTGGATGGCGCCACGGACACCAGGGTGGTAGCGGGCTTCCAGCATGGGCAACAGTTCGTTGCGAATTCGGTTGCGCGTGAACTGATCCGAGTCATTGTGCTCATCGTGGCGGAAGGGCTGTTCGAGCAGTGCCAGAAAATCGAGAATCTCTGCGCGTGACCAGCTCAATAGCGGCCGCACCAGTGACAGCGATTCGTTGATCTGGCGGACTGGGGGGATGCCGGCCAAGCCGGTCCAGCTGGTGCCACGAATAATATGGTGCAACACCGTTTCCACTTGATCGTCTGCGTTATGCCCGGCCGCCAGGTAGCGGGCACCGTGCTGCTGCGCGACCCCCGTCAGGAAGTCGTAACGTAATTGGCGGGCGGCCGATTCCCAACCTTGACCGGCTGTGAGCGTCTCGTATGCGGCGCGGGTGACTCGGTCGGTCACGAATGCCAGCCCCAGTTGGTCTGCGAGTTGCCGTACGAAGTCGGCGTCGGCGTCGGCGGAATCGGAACGCAAGCCGTGATGAAAATGGGCGACGATCAAGTGATCGCGGCGCGGATGGAGTTGGTGGAAGAAGCGGACCAGCGCCGTGCTGTCCGGTCCTCCCGAACAAGCGATGACAAAACGAGTCTCCTGCCAAGCCGGGGCCTGCCACCGTTCGAGGAATATCGCCGCCGCTTGGGCAATCTTGTGTTCGCGCTCCGGCATCACCGTTGAATGGTCCTTGGGGGTTGCGGCGAGATGGCGGTCAGGCCGTTTCTAGCCGTCCTCGACGGCTGGAAGTGGGCTAGATCCGCGTTGCAGTTTGGCTGGCCTTTGCTAGGATACTCCCTGGAGATGACCAACTCGTGAAACATGAGTCGGGCATAGCCAAAGTGGGTATGTCCCATCCTGTTGGGACGACTCGCACGATATATTGATAACGGATCGCGTGCCGCACAAGGGTGCGAACGAGATCATTCGGTTCAAAGACGACTGGGAAAGTTCACGCTTCGGATTTTGACATTGAACCAACTCACGACGACTGAGTGCTGTGATCGGCCACTGATTCTGCTCGCGATCCGCGCGTTGTTTGGCTGGATGGTGGGTGGAATTTGGTCCGAGCGGCCTCTTCAGAGAAACGCATCGGAGTTTGCATTTGCTGGCGTGTCACCGCACGACCGCGACGGCTATTGGTCTCGCGCGATGATGGAATCGGTTGGCAAGCTGGCAAACGGGTGGAGGCAGTCGATTCGCTTGATTGCAATGCGACTGGCGGCAGTATTTTGCCGCGTCTGGTTGCAGGTGGGCGACGATAGCGAGGTTGCGCGTCGGCTCAAAGCGGCAATCGGGGCACGTTGGCCGGCAGGAGCGCCGGCCAAAATGAGTGCGTCCGATTTCCTGCTGGGTCGCGGCGTGCATCAGATACCAGGTGCGCCATGCTGGATCCTGGCTGGGCGGCCGCCTGCGCTAGCCGATTCGTCGAGTTGAAGTTTCAGTTTAAAGATCTGCGCTGATTCCCGGCCGTTGATGTCTGCCGGTTGATTCTCTATTGCGCCGCGCGCTGTTGATCCGCCCCTAAACCAATTCTCGCGTGGCTACGATTAAGTGCCGACGGTTACCGTCAGCACGCCCGTAGCGCCGCGGTTTCCAATAAGAGGAGGGCAGCGGTGACTGCAGGGATACTTCTGGCTGCGGAAACACAGACCGTGATCTTCGTGGCAATCAGCACGATTGCCGGCGCGGCGTTGTCATTTGTTGCTGTCAAAATGCTCGATCGCTTGCGTCGCCGTGACGCAGAAACCGACGCGCGAGCGATCATCGAACGGGCTCAGATCGATTCTGCCACCCTGGTCAAGGAAGCTCAGCTAAAGATCAAGGAAGAGGGGATACAGCAGAAGGCGGACATGGACCGCGAAATGAACAAACTGCGCGATCAGTTGCGCGATCGCGAGCGGTCGCTGGATAAACGCCAGGAGGCTGTCGAGCAACAGGCGGAACATCTGCGCAAGCAAGAGCGGATCGTCGAAAGCACACAGCGGCGGCTCACGGAAAAGATCTCCGAAGCGGATAAGCGTGGTGCTGAGTTGCAAGATACGCTGGCACGCCAGCGTCAAACGCTGCATGACCTCAGCAGCTTGTCGCGCGAAGAAGCCACCAGCCGCCTGCTGGGGATGCTCGAAAAAGAACTGCAGCACGAAACGGGGGCACTCATTTTGCGACATCAGCGCAAGATCGAGGAAACCTGTCGGCAACAGGCGCGAGATCTGCTGATCACTACCGTGCAGCGTTACGCGGCGGCTCACACCGCAGAATCAACCACCAGCAGTGTTGATATTCCCAACGATGAAATGAAGGGCCGCATCATCGGTCGTGAGGGACGCAATATTCGCGCTTTCGAAAAAGAGACCGGTGTCGATGTGATCATTGATGACACACCCGGCGTGGTGATCGTGAGTGCCTTTGATCCGGTGCGTCGCGAGATTGCTCGACAATCGCTGATCAAATTGATCACGGATGGTCGTATTCATCCGTCACGTATCGAAGAGGTCGTGGCGGAAACTCGCAACGAGATCGAGCAATACATCCAGAAGCAAGGTGAAGAGGCCGCACACGAAACGGACGTGCATGGCCTTCACCCACGCGTGATTAACCTGCTGGGCCGACTTTGTTTTCGTACCAGCTACAGCCAGAACGTGTTACGGCACTCGATTGAAGTGGCTTTCATCACGGGGATGCTGGCGGAAATGGTTGGGCTCGATGGCGCCCTAGGACGTCGCTGCGGACTCTTGCACGACATCGGGAAAGCGGCCGACCATGACCTGGAAGGTGGACATCCAAAGATTGGTGCGGATCTGCTCAAGCGACACGGGGAAGGAGCTGAAGTTGTCCACGCCGCCATGGGACATCATGACGAGATCGTAATCGAACACCCCTACACGGTGTTGGTCGCTACTGCGGACGCTTGTAGCGCGTCGCGCCCCGGTGCGCGTCGGGAAACATTGGAACGATACATCAAGCGGATGGAAGAACTCGAGTCCATCGCGACCGCGTTTGCCGGTGTCGAGCAGGCTTTTGCGATTCAGGCCGGACGTGAGCTGCGCGTGATCGCGAATGCACGCCACACCGACGACGAATCGGCCGCTAAGATTTCTCGCGACATCGCCAAGGCGTTCGAAGAACGACTCACCTATCCCGGTGAAATCAAGGTAACCGTGGTGCGCGAGTCACGCTTTACGGAGATTGCCCGCTAACTCGACTACCCTGATTGACTCAAGGAGCGATGGACGTGCGTATTCTGCACATTGGCGATATTGTCGGCAAACCCGGCAGACAAATCGTGCTTGACCGCATCCCTCGTCTGCGCGAAGAGCGAGGGATTGATCTGGTTATCGCCAACGCAGAGAACATCGCCGGCGGTTCCGGTATCACCCCCAAACTGTATCGCGACTTGTTATGTGCCGGTGTCGACTGCATTACGTTGGGTGATCATATCTATCGTCGCCGCGAGATCTATACGATTCTTGAGGCCGATGAACCGATCGTGAAGCCAGCGAACTACCCCGGCGACGCGCCGGGTAAATCGTGGACGGTGGTCACCGCCAAGAACGGCGCGGAAGTGGCTGTCTTCAGTTTGTTAGGCCGTGTGTTCATGCGGCCCGTCGATTGTCCTTGGGCCGCCGCCGACCGAGTGCTAGCGGAGATTCCTGAATCGATCAAAGTGCGTTGGTTGGATTTTCACGCGGAAGCAACCAGCGACAAGCAATGTATGGGGCGCTACTTGGCCGGACGTGTGACAGCGGTCATCGGTACACACACGCACGTGCCAACTGCCGACGAAGAAATCATGTCAGGTGGTACGGCATTTCAATGTGATGTCGGCATGACGGGGCCGCACAGCGGCATTCTCGGTCGCCGTGCCGATCGTGTGATGGAGACGACCGTTTCTTTTCGCCCCATGCAATTCGATGTGGCGACTGGTGATGTACGTCTCAACGCGGCTTGCGTTGAAGTCGATGAAACGACGGGTCGCGCGCTGACAATTCAACGTGTCTGTTTGCGCGACTCGGATACGTAACTAACTCGATCTTTCTTGTGATAGCAGTGATAGCATCGCTGTTTCTTGCTGGGTTATCGGTGGCAATTTCGCGTGATGCGCAGCGCTCACGTTGGCTGTGTCACGGGCCGCATTGACACGGTTTGGGGTCTTGGTTAGAGTCGTGCGAACTTTTCGCCAATTGCGATCAGCAACGCACAAAAGTTGTGATGCGTTTTTGTGCCGCGATCTTGCACAAGAACACGAGCAACTCGTTCGAGTTGACCGCAGCCAATCCTGCAAAGTCGGTTACATTCATGAATCGAATTCAGTTGTTGGAACAGACTAAGCCTTCACGCCGTTCTGTTGCTGCAAAGCGAAAACGACCGTTCAGCCCAGCGAATCGCAATTCTGGATTTGAACACAGCTTCTTTGTGCCGTTGCATTACGAAGCGAACTATGCGTATCCGTTGCTCGTTTGGTTACATGGACCATGTGACAATCATCGGCAGATCCGCCAAGTGATGCCTCACGTCAGCCAACGCAACTATGTCGGTGTGTCCGTCGACTCGCCCACACAGACGCGTGATTTGATGACTGATCCGCAACCCTGGCGTCAATCGGTCAGTTCGATCACGGAATCGCTGCGACGTGTCGACGAAGTAGTGAGTGCGGCCAGCAATCGTTTCAACGTTAATCCGAATCGAGTGTTCTTGGCCGGCTTCGATTGTGGTGGCACGATGGCACTCCGATTAGGCATGGCGGCGCCGCACAGGTTCGCCGGTGTCGCGTCCATCGGCGGTGCGTTTCCGGATTCGCATCATCCGATGAGCAATCTGTTGCAGGTGCGTCGGTTGCCGTTGATGATCGCACACGGTCGCGACAGCGAAATCTATCCCATCGCGCGCATCTGTGAAGAACTGCGTCTCTTTCATGTCGCAGGCATGTCGCTGAATCTCCGCCAGTATCCGTGTGGTCACGAGCTGACGACGCAAATGCTGATCGACTTGGACGCTTGGATGATGGAGATCGTCACCAAAGTGCCTTGTCGCACGGAGTGAGAATCGAATATCGAATTTTGAATTTTGAATGCGGTGACCAACGTACTTCAATATTCAACATTCAACATTCAATATTCCGCGTCTCTTCTGCGTTGACAAGAATTTCTCAAGTCGGTACAAACCGACTCGGTCGCCACGGAGCTTGAGGCCACGGATGGCTTTCGGCACGCGGCGACATCGGTTGTGCGTTAGCGCACGATCGTTCGAACTACGCGACGGAGATCGCACGATGGCAGCGGAAAAGTCCGAGCGGCTGGAGTCGACGCGACTGCGAACGTTTTGCGACCGGATCTGTCAGGGCCACGTTCGTCAGTTGGAATCACGGCAGATTGCCTGGTCGCTGGATGTGGACGCCGAGCTACACGCTTGTGTGCCGCAGAAGTGCGTCACACAGATTCTGAATTGGTGTATCGCCGACGCACTGGACGCTATGGAACAGGGCGGCCATCTCGATTTAACGGTCGTTCCCGTGGAGGGTGGGATCGAAATTGAGATCGCGGATTCGCGCGAAACCTTTCCGAGTCGTGCATCGGTACGCTTGCTGCAACATGAGGGCATGCGCATCGACGCGATTCGCTGTCCACAAGGCGGTTGGGCCCGGACCGTGTTTATCCCTGACACTGCCGCGGCACAAGAGCCGAACAGTGGTTCCACGCCGCAGTACGGCTGGCGGCGAGCGGCCTGATTGAGCGACCGACTTTCCTACGCGTAACGAAGCGATCATGACGCCGATGCATACGGGTCGTTGACATGCAAAAAGTTCGACAGATTCAACAGCATATCCGCCGCTACGGATCGCGCGTACCGAGCAGGCTGCTGCCGTTGATCTTTGCCGCCTTCATCGCGATTGGTGGTGCTTTGCTCTGGCAACAACAGCAACGGCCCTCAGTTTCGCATGAACTGCTTTGGAGCGGCCGCCGTTTTACCGATAGCGAACTTGCCGCCGTGCTCAAGGCGCTCTCGAAGGCCAAGTTGACACAGTTCACGGTTGTCGATCGGCAGATTCGAGTGCCACAGGGCATGTCTTCGAAATACTTGACCGCTTTAGCAGATGGGCAAGCGTTGCCCAAAGACTTTCAAGCGAACACCGACGAGGCGCTCAACAGTCACAAGTGGTACGTGCTGGAAGGTGAGCGGAGGCGTCAGTTCAGTCACGCACAAGCGAAGGCCATGGCGCAAGTGATCATTGCCATGGACGGCATCGACGATGCGTTTGTGCAATACGATGAGGCCGAGTCACGCGGTTTGCAGGCACGACGTCAAACGACGGCGAGTGTCGCCGTGATGACGACCGATGGACATGTGCTGGATGCCGTCGAAGCTTCCACAATTCGACAAATGGTGGCCGCCGCAAAGGCTGGCATGAAACCTGAGGATGTGAGTGTCACCGATTTGCGATCGACTCGCAGCTACACGGGTGCGTTGGCCGTTGATGATGGTCGCGTGCGGCCTCAGCAGCGATTGATGATCCAGCAGAACGCCGAGCGGTATTGGCAAGACAAAATCGATCGCGTGATTCAAACGATTCCGCGCGCCGAAGCGATCGTGACGGTGAAGTTGCCCACGGACCTGGCGGCCGATGCGGCCAGCATTGAACGCGCCGTCGTCGACTCGCATGAACTGATGGTGCTGGTCAAAGTACCACGCTCGTACGTGCAAATTTCGAGTGATCCACAAACGTCGTTGCAGGTTGCAGCAGCCGGCAGTAGGGAAGTGAATTCGGACGTGATTGACGCAGCGGCCGTAGCGTATGCCGAGGCCGAATCGCGGGTTGCTAGTCAACTGCGCACGTCTTTATTGGCAGTGCTGCCCACGCATGTCGACATGGCGACCGCGGTGACGATCAGCTTTTTTGATGACTCGACGCCTTCGTCTGAGATCGCGTGGCTCAAAACGTGGCAAATGTTGCGAGCCCAAGCGGAACCACATCAGCGAGCAATCCTCGCGGGAGTGGCGATCGTGATCGTTGGGCTGGTGACTGCGCGCGTCAAGCGAACTCGCCGTCGCCGTCGTGCCCTTTCGAACAACGGGGCCCCGATCATTCCCATTTCCGCCTATCGAGAACCGTCAACTTGGTCAAACGAGACGACGGCCGCGGATCAGCAACTCGACGAGGACGCACTACGAACTGCCTTGGCCGACTTGGTGCGTGACGATCCCGACAGCGCTGCTCGCATTCTCAACCGCTGGATGGAACGTGCCGGCTGATGCTAATCGATCACCTGTAAATTCACCTTCGAGCGCCACCTGATGAACGACTACAATTTGCGTCGCGCCGCGTTACTGGTTGCCAGTCTCGATCGATTTGCCGCTGACCAGTTGTTGGAGAGTATGCCGCCCGAGGCTGCGCAAGCCGTTCGAGATCAGATGGTAAGTATGTCGGACGTTGACGCAACGGAACGTCAACAGGTGATGCGTGACTTTCTGCAAAGTGACGAGATCACTCAACGTTCGTTCGACGCTTGCGGAAGCTCACTAACGCGATCTCCTCAGGTAACCCGAGAACGAATTGAAGTTGATGCGGACGACACGTTAAGCCGCGCATCGGAACGTGCGATTGCCGAATGTTTGTCGGATGAATTGCCCCAGGCCATCGCCGTCGCTCTTTCCCAGTTGCCAGCGCGGCGTGCCTCAGAGATCGTGGCACATCTACCGGTCACTCAACAGGCGCAGGTGCTGGAACGGCTTGTCGAACTTGATCCCGCGTGCTCGCTGGAATTTCCAGAAATTCGCGAGGAGTTTCAACAGTGGTTCAATCAGCAGATCGAGCGTTCACTTCATCGAGCTGATCTGGCGGCTCGACTGGCAACGATTCTTGAAGCAACTCATTCGGGCACTCGCGAGCGAATCCTGCACAACGTTTCCGAAAGTGATGCTCGTTTAGCCAAAGAATTGCAAGAACAGTTGGCCGCGATGGCCGCCGGCGCGTAGTTCCGGTGTAACACCGCATTTCACCATGAAGTAGCGACCAACGCGAAGAACTCCCGTGGTCGCACGCAGTTTCATTCGTGCTCGTGCTCGTGCTCGTGCTCGTGCTCGTGTTCGTGGGAAGTCTCGCACCCGTCGTTTGGCCTTCGTGCCCCTCTGCGATTTGGTCTTTAAAGCAGAGTCGCCATGACGCTGAGACCCGATGGCCAACTTCAATCCAGTGAAGTGTTACCGAAATTCAAAGTTCCGAATTCAATATTCAATATTCAATATTCAGAATTCAAAATATTCTTCCCTTGCGTTCGTCGGCGATTTGCGGGACAGTCCGGCAGGAAATCTCCGCTGTCCTAAAAACACGAGCGAACGATGACGGAACCGCGTAACATCCTGTCGTTTTGTAATCCCGATGATGACGGTGAGCTGACCGCCGACCTAACGCCGGAATTGTCTCCTGACCTGACCCTGCGTCGGCCTGCGGGAGTGGCCGAGGGCGGTGTGCCGGATGAACCTGCCGCGATTCGATTGGCGCAGATTCTGGATGCAAACCGTCCGTCTGCACGCGCGCAACCGTTTGCTTGGCAAGACTTGCAAGCAGAACAATCGCCTCGTCCAGTCATGATTCGATTGGGCAAGACGTCACTCAATGAGACTCTTGCGGATGCAGCGCGGCATGGCAGTATCGTCCCGTTAGACGCCGGAGTTGAAGATACCGTTGATGTCGTGGTAGACGGTCGAGTGATCGGCCAGGGGCGAGTGGTCGTCGTGCAAGGCAAGTTCGCTGTCGAGATGTTGCGAGTGGCTGAGAATCGTTTGCGACGTTCGGCGTAGCGTCTGTATTCGCGAGAATATGGCACACGTTTGTGTTGAAGCCTTTGTTGAGCTTATAGGATTCGGTTTGATGGTTGACTGGTTGCGTGTCAATCTGCAGCAGAGTTGTCGCCAGGTCACACTGCGTTGCTTGATCACGTTGTTTGTTTGCTCAGCGATGGCAGGAAGTACGCTGGGCGACGACAACTTGATCTCACCGCGGGGAACGGACGACGTGTCGGCAACTCATTCCGCAAGTTCTGTCGGCGCGACGACGAACAAGCTGCTGCCACCGCCCAAGCGTTTGGCAGGCACAACCGACAAGTCGGCTGGTAGTGGACGCCAGTTGTTGCCTGCGTGGGACACAAAGCGAGTTGGAATCGTGTTGGCAATGTTTGGCGGATTGATGGTTGTGCAACGCCTGTTGACGCCTCGAGCTGCAGCGACTTTACCAGCGGGCGCGATCCAAGTCTGTGGAAAAGTGCCGCTCGATGCAAAGCAGTCGGTGCATCTGGTAAAGATCGGCGAACGCTTGCTCGTGTTGCTTGAATCTCCTCAGGGAATGCAACGGCTGGCAGAAATCACTGATCCACAAGAGATTCGCTCGCTACTCGATCCGACGCAAGTTGCGACTCGTCCGACAGCCAAGACAGATCGTGAGAGTCGTTTCTATGATCATGGTGCGTTACCTGAAGTTCACCAAATGTTAGCCCAGTTTCAAAGCCCGAGGACGCGGTAGATGCAATCCAGCAGGCAGCGTCGAACACGAGCCACACACCTCCGACTGTTGATCGTCTTGGTCAGCGTCGTTTTCGGCGGTGTGGTGCTAGACGAGAAACCGACGAGGGCGTCGAGCCTCACCGATACGAAGGTCGCGTTGGGCGACGCACGAGGCTTGGAAGCGACTGGCGGAGTTGCGCCCAGTGACAACCGCTCGTCATCTGAATCGCCAGCGGATGCAAGTGAGACGGTGCTCGATGGAGAAACGAGTGCCGCGCTGACTGCGGAGGCCGAGTTTGGCATTGAACCTGGTATTGACGCTGTTACGGGTGATTACGCGGCTGACGTCAGCACGACTTCTTTGGCCGAGTCGGCCGACGAGCCAACGCAACCTTCTCCTTCGGATCATCCGGCCTGGTGGCATTCATTGATTGATTCGCAGCGTTTGTCATCGTCGCTGCAACTTGCCGTAACAATGTCACTGCTTGGTTTGCTACCCGCGTTTGTGATGCTGACGACATCCTACGTTCGCATCAGCGTCGTCTTGGCCGTCTTGCGGCAGGCGTTGGGCGGACAACAGCTCCTGCCGGCGCAGGTTTCCATGTCATTGGCCATGTTCTGTACGGCGTTGATCATGTGGCCGACCTGGACGAACATTCATCAAAATGTGGTCGAACCCTGGCAGGCTGGACAAACCGTGGGAGACTGGACGGTCGTCTCCGCTCAGGCGTTGCAGCCGGTGCGTGAGTTCATGGTCAAGCAGATTGATACTCATCAGAATTGGGATGACGTTCACCTGTTCATGAAGTATGCCAACACGACGCAGTATCCCGCGACATTCGACGAAGTGCCGATGCGCGTGTTGTTTCCGGCGTACTTGTTAAGCGAATTGAAGACAGCGTTCTTGATTGGCTTTCAGATCTACTTGCCGTTTCTGGTGATCGATCTAGTTGTCGCCGCGGTCACGACTTCGATGGGCATGTTCATGCTGGCTCCGACAACCGTCGCGCTGCCGCTCAAAATGTTGCTCTTCGTGCTCGTTGACGGCTGGCGTCTGGTGATCGACATGCTGATGCAGAGCTTCCAATAACGAACGAAAGTTGAGGGATCTTTGCCGTGGATGATGCACTGATTGACATGACGCGCGAAGCGTTGCTGACGGCGCTGGTGCTCTGCTCGCCAATTCTGTTGATCGGATTGTTGGTCGGGATGGTGACCAGCGTGCTGCAGGCGATGACGCAAGTGCACGACCAATCGCTCAGTTTTGCGCCGAAGTTGCTCGTGATGTTGGCCGCCTTCAGTGCGCTGCTGCCATGGGTGATGCAGAATCTTACGGACTACGCGAGCCACCTCTTTAGCACATCCATTTGGTGAAACTGTGTTTGACAGTTTGTTGACACACACGGTGGCTACGACAACGACGCTGGGGCAGGCCGGTGTGTGCGTGCTGCTATTCTGTCGTTTGCTGCCAGTCACGATTTTGCTGCGTTCGGCGTTTGCAGTTGCGGCACCATGGCGCTGGACCCTGGCGATCGCTTGTCTAATGACCGTGATGCTGGCGCCAGGTGTGAACGCCAGGCAATTAAGTGATCTAATGGGTGCCGGAAGTTGGGCCGGAGCGGCCCTGCGCGAACTGCTGGTTGGACTCGCGCTAGGATTTGGCTTTTCGATATTACTCGCCGGCTTTCAATTGGCTGGAGCGATCTTGGGGCAGATCAGCGGTCTGCGTTGGGACGAGGCGACTCAACCCGTCAACGAAGCACTCGGGGCAAATGTCGTGCAGCGGTACCACACGCTGCTGGCTTTATCAGTGTTTTGGGTGACAGGCGGACATCGACTGTTGGTAGAACAGTTAATGAGTTCACTGCGCAGCATTCCACTGGGGTCGGTTACCTCAGGTATGGATCCGATGCGAGTGCTGCAGCTCTTGTTAGAACACAGTACGCAGCTGGGCGTGCGTACGGCCGCACCGTTAGTTTTTTGCTTGTTGGTTTCTTCCGGCGTGATCGCGCTGGTCGCGCGGGCAGCGCCGATGTTTGGTGCGCATGGAATTGCGGTGGCTATCAATCTGATCACAGTTCTAATCGTTTCCGGGGCAACGGTCGGACCGATTGGCTCGGCATATCAGCGTCAGTGGGCCGCTGGCATGGCATTGTATGATGAGCAATTGAACGCGGACCCCAGTGAGCAAGCCACGTGGGACGAAACGCCACTTCCCTTGAACATGGCAACTGCTGGCGGGCAAGGAGATTCCCATGTCGGGCGGTGACGGTGACGCCTCGCACGCAGCGACGCCGCGTCGACGGCGACAAGCGCGGGAGAGTGGCCACGTCGCGCGATCTCGTGATCTCGTGCAAGCGGTTACCTTCGCCGCTGCCGTCGGTGGGCTTGTGTTTCAGGTGCCCACTTGGTGGACGCTCGCGCAAGTGCGCATCACGGAACGCTTGCAACACGCAGCCGATCCCGTGAATGCCGCCGATTTGGTGAGCGGCCAGCTTTCAACATTGGTGCGGGATGTGGCGGGCAGCATCGCCCCCTGGCTGTTGCTCGTCGGCTCGGCTGCGGTGTTGGGACACGCGATGCAGCAGGGACTCCTGTGGTTGCCGCATAAAGTGCTGCCGGATCCGATGCGAATCAATCCTGCCAATGCGCTAGCGCGGTGGGGGCAGGGCGGACTGGTTAGCAAATCCT
>JAGQPK010000229.1 GCA_020426755.1 Planctomycetales bacterium | reverse complement strand
GACGTCGGCTACGAAGATATCTTCGTGCAGCAGCTCATGAATTATGGCCAAGCCGGCGACCTAGTGATTGCGATCAGTGGTTCGGGGAACAGCCCCAATGTCTTGAAGGCAGTCGACTGGGCGAATCGTCACGGTCTGACGACGTTCGGGCTGACCGGCTTCAGTGGGGGCAAGCTGCGCGAGATGCAAAGCGACGGCCTGCACGTCGACCTCGACGATATGGGAATGGTCGAGAGCATTCATCTTTGCTTGTTCCATTGGGTGCTCAACGACGTCTTCGCGCGAATCAATCAGGAAGGCCGGTACGCAACATGATTGGCGCAATTGAAATTGGCGGCACGAAACTGCAACTGGCCGTGGCCGCTGAAACAGCGCCCGAGAAACTGCTGGACGTACATCGCCTGCCCATCGATCGACAAGCAGGTGCGCCTGGTATCTTGGCGTTGATTGAACAGACCCTGACGCAACTCACCACTCGTTATTCGCTCTCAGCGATCGGCGTCGGTTTCGGCGGGCCGGTTGACGTGGGGCAGGGTAGGGCGATCACGAGCCATCAGGTATCGGGCTGGACGAACTTTGCCCTGCGCGACTGGCTCCAGCAGCGTTGGCCGGTTCCTGTCGCGATCGACAACGACTGCAATGTGGCAGCCTTAGCTGAGGCACGACTCGGTGCCGGCAAGGCATGCTCACGCGTGTTGTATACGACGGTCGGTACCGGCATTGGCGGCGGCTTCATCATCAATGGGCAAATCGACGGACAAGACCGGCCGGCGATCACGGAGATCGGCCACTTGCGGCCGGGCCTCGTCGCCGAGCGACCAGAAATGACGGTCGAAGCCATCGCCAGCGGCTTGGGGATCGAACGCACGATGACCGAGGCCCTGCAGGCACCCGGTTACTTTGGTTGCTCCCCGGCAGACGCCGATGAATTCCGCCAACGACTCGGTGACACTCCCTTGTCAGCTCGATTCATTGCCGAGCAATCCCAGGCGGGACAACTCCTGGCCGTGCGAGTCTTTGCCGATGCCACTCAAACACTCGGTTGGGCGTTGGCGCAAGCCACGACGCTATTGGCGCCGCACGTCATCGTCATCGGCGGCGGAGTCTCACTGGTAGGACAACCGTTCTTTGCCGCCGTGACACATTGGTGGCACACCTACGTCTTTCCACCACTCAGCAAGGTCGTGCACATCACTCCGGCAGCGCTCGGTGAGGAGGTCGTCCTGCACGGTGCGATTCAGTTGGTCTTGTCCCAAGCAGCGATGACTTCCGGCAAGGGGTAGTCAAGAATCGGCAGCTCGATACCGCGCAGTTCCCGCAACCTGAGATAGCCGCGCGTGACGAGCTGTTCGCGTTCCTGCACGAACTGTGGATCTAAGTTCGCTTTGTCGAAGGGACCCGTGGCGACGACCGGCGGAAAGTCGTCCGCAACAATGAACTGCGCCAGCACTGGGTTGCAGCGAATGTGTCGTTCCGTCGCTGTATGAAGTCGCTCTGGATCCAGTTCGCCAATCACGTAGCTCAAATAAAGCTGACTCTCGTCGATTTCAGCGACATCTTCACCGCAAACGTCGCACAGATATCCTTCGTCACACTTCGCCATGGCAACACGAGTTCATCGAAAAAGAGGGAGTCGGTTCGCGGAATCAGGCTCGCCGATTGGCATTGGCAATGAGCCAGCCAATTTCTGAATGATGATTGCTGAGCTTTGAATGTTGAAGTCTGAGAATACCAGCCAATGAACATTCGTCATTCCGAAATCGTCATTCCGAAATCCTAATTCAATCGACTACCGCTACAGTCCCAAGACGTCCGACATGCCGTACACACCGGGAGCCTTACCGACGACGAACTTCGCGGCGGCCAGTGCGCCCAAGGCATAGCAATCGCGATTGGTCGCCTTCACGGTCAGTTCGATCGTTTCCCCCATCATGCCAAACACAATCGTGTGTTCGCCCGGGTTATCACCGGCACGCAATGCGTGATAGCCGATCTCCTGACGGGTGCGTTGACCCGGGCGACCTTCGCGACCATGAACATGTAGCGTTTGGCCCATCTGCTCGGCAATCAACTCGCCGAAGCGGAGCGCCGTGCCACTGGGTGCATCTTCTTTGAACCGATGGTGTCGCTCGATGATTTCCACGTCGGCGCCAGGCCCATAGTCCTTGAGATGAGCCCCGGCGAGCGCGGCCAGCTTCATCGTCAGATTCACGGCGAGGCTCATACTAGGAGCCCACACGATGGGAATCTGCTTCGCCGCCTGCTGCACCCGTTCGCGTTGTTCTGTCGTCAACCCAGTCGTCGCCAATACCAGGGGCAGCGTTTGCGCGAGACACCGATCGACCAATTGAATCGCGCCTGCCGGTTCGGAAAAATCAATGATCACTTGCGGCGAGCCGGTCATTTCCGAGGCGACGGGAACTCCGATCGCGCTCATGCCGGCCAAGACGCCAGCGTCCTTTCCGATTTCGACATGGCCCGGTTGTTCGATCGCCGCCACGACCTCCAGCGCCGGATCTTCGGACCCCAGCGCGATCAGCCGTCGCCCCATACGTCCTGCGGCCCCGTGAATACCCAGACGAATCCGATTCGACCCCATTGTTGTAGTGCCTTGTTAATAATACTGATTCTAGAGAATGCCCACGGGCCGTGTTCACGTTGATCGGCGATTGCTTAACGTTGCGTCGAGCAAACTGACGCTGACGCGATGCGGCAAACGAATAACGCTGCCTAGCTGCGGCAAGATACCAGACACAAGGCGACCCGCCACCGGTTCGCTAACCGTAGAGCTGAATCGCGCGAATGATCTCTTGCAGGTCGTTGGGCACTGCGACCGCGCGATTGGCGTAGGAAGCACGCTGCACACCGCGGCTGCCCAGCACCTCGTTGAACTTTTCCTGATCCGTCGTATGGTATGCAACCGTGGCGGTCGGGTCCTTTAGCTGATGCCCGGTCAGGATGCAGACCACGCGGTCGCTCGGCGCGATCACGCCTTGTTCTCGCAGCAATCGCGCGCCGGCCACACTCGCCGCGCTGGCCGGTTCGCATCCGATGCCACCCGCGCCAACCTGGGCCTTGGCATCGAGAATCTCCTGGTCGGTAACTCGCCGCACCACACCGTCACAAGCTTCCAAGGCACGAATGCACTTGTTCAGATTCACCGGCCGATTGATTTCGATCGCGCTGGCAATCGTCGACGCCTTTCGTTTGGCGGCATCCAGCTCGTCATAATACTCGCAGGCCATGGCGAGATCCGGCTGGCCTTGGTTCCAGCGGAAGCCACGCTGATCATAAAGTTGATAAAGCGTGTCAGCGCCGGCGGCATTGATAATCGCCAGCCGTGGCAAACGCGGGATCAGCCCGAGTTCTTTCAGTTCGATGAACGCCTTGCCGAAGGCGCTCGAGTTCCCCAGGTTGCCGCCCGGCACGACGATCCAATCGGGCACTTCCCAACGCAGTGCCTCGAGCACCCGATACATGATCGTCTTCTGGCCCTCCAGCCGGAATGGGTTCACGCTGTTGACCAGATAGACCCCCAGTTCGCTCGAGACTTCCTTCACACGCTGCATGGCGTCATCGAAGTCTCCCGCAATCTGCACCGTTAACGCCCCGTATTCCAGGGCTTGCGAGAGCTTGCCGTAGGCGATCTTGCCCGAACCGACAAAGATGATGGCCCGCATCAACCGCGTCACGGAACAGTACATTGCCAGCGAAGCGCTCGTATTGCCGGTGGACGCACATGCCGCTCGCTGTGCACCAATCATCCGCGCGTGTGTAAACGCGGCTGACATACCATTGTCTTTGAAACTACCCGAAGGGTTCATACCTTCGTACTGCAGATACAGCTTCCCGTGGTCCAATTTGACGTAGTCCGCGACCGCATCGGCCTGCTGGAGCAACGTCTGGCCCTCGCCGACGGTGACGATCTGCGGATCCGGGGCGAAAGGTAACAGCGCGCGAAATCGCCAGATCCCACTGAAATCCAGCGGTTGGTGCCGCAGACTCCATTTCGCTTCGAAATCGGCCAGCGAACCGGGAAGGGGAGTGCGGTCCCAGTCGTAAGCAACGTCCAGCAAGTTGCCGCATTTCCGGCAGGCGACCAGGACTTCCTGTACGCCGTAGGTCGCGGCACATTGAGGATCGATACACCGTTGAAAAGCAACTTCAGTGTCGGGCACGAGACGTCCGGCGAGATAGTTCCAGCGCAAAGTGCCGTCATGAGCGCACTGGCTCACGAAATCCTCCGACCTTCGCCAACGCGTTAAGTCTAACGAACCTCAGCGCCAGCTATCAAGACCGGCATTTCTGCCGAGCCGCACTCCGAATGACGGCGTTCGATTCCGAAATCCGAAATCCCCATTTCCGATATCGAGCGTCTCGTTTTCGTCCGGCGGCCAGATTCCAGCGCGATCGATACGTCGAACTCGCTTCAAAGCGATATCTGTGCGATCGCACTCCAAAATGAACACACTCTCAACGCCGAGTCCCCGACTCAAGCGGGCTTAAATCTGCTTCGGTACGAACATTGCAAACATTGACAGCGACCTCTGGCGTGCATACACTGAGAAGGCTATGCCGAGTAATCCTCACTAAATTAGTTGACATTACCCTAGGCAAGCGTCGCGGAGCGTCGAATCGCTACGGGTCGTCGGTGGGATCCGGTGGCTGCACCAAACACCGGTGGCTGCACCCGGTGGCTGCACCAAGCAGGCGTGTTCGGGTAGCGTACTTTCAGTCGGTCTTGGGTCACAACAGAGCGGACTTGTATCAGATTCGAGCGGAGGAGCAAGTCGATCCGTATGGTCAAGCGTGCAATGAAGAAGCCGGAACTGAAGGTGTATAAGGCACAACTCCTGCAACTTCGCGGTCGCTTACGCGGCGACGTTTCCGCATTGGCGGAAAGCGCACTACGTGAACCGGGAACCGACCACTCTGCAATGCCGCTGCATATGGCGGATGCAGGCAGCGACAACTTCGAACAAGAGTTTACTCTGAGTTTGATGGCCAACGACGAGACCACGCTCACGAAGATCGAAAGTGCGTTGGAACGCATCGAAGACGGGAGTTACGGCGTTTGCGAAGAATGCGAACTACCGATACCCAAAACACGCTTGAACGCGATCCCCTATACTCCGTATTGTGTGAAGTGTGCCGCAAAGTCACAAACTCGCTAATTCAACACACGACCGACGGCCACGTCGATTTCGAGAACGACAACCGCCGCTCATCCGCGTCCGACGCGATCCGCTAAATGAAAGTATCGAATGACCAAGGAAGGGAATTCGCGATTATGACTAGTTCGAAAGATTTGCCAGACTCGACCGTGCCTGCGGCGCCGACTCCGGCGGCATCTTCCCCGACTTCTCGATCGCACCGACGTGACCTGCGTCCCGGCGAAGTACCTCCCAGTCGCTATTTGCTGTTCGTGCTGATCGCTTCCGTCGGCTGCTACCTCGATCTGATTACCAAACGACTCGTGTTCGCTTGGCTAGGTGATCCCGGCCAGGGCAAGATCTGGTGGCTGTGGGAGAACTTCATCGGCATCGAGACGTCGCTAAACCGCGGCGCCCTGTTTGGTTTGGGGCGCGGTGGGGTGCTCTGGTTCGCTGCGTTCTCCTGCGTCGCGCTCGTTGGCGTTGTCGTTTGGTTCATCTGGGGACGAGTGGGACAGAGCTTGTCGCTGACGATCGTACTCGCTTGCATCACCGCCGGGATACTCGGCAATCTCTACGATCGACTGGGACTTTGGACGGTGGGCCCCGACGGTTGGCCCCAAGACTATGCGGTCCGCGACTGGATTCGCTTTAGCTACTATGACCACGTCTGGCCGAACTTCAACATCGCTGACGCACTCTTGGTTTGCTCGGCAATCTATCTCACCTGGGAATCGTTCCGCGTGCCTGCGGAAAGTAAATCCAACGATTCAAACAAGGTTTCTGGATTATTTGTTTGACTTGTCAAGAGGGCATGTCTATATTGCCGCTCGGTGAGTCAAACTAGCACACTTGCCGGACCCTTCTCGAGAAAACTCAGCTCGAATTTTATATACCGAATCGGTATCGCGGACAGTGAAGAGGCAACACTGACCCCGTGTCGACGACGTCAGGGCCAACTCAATGCGGCATCACAGCAACCTCGCTGTCTTTTGCTAGCAATGTTTTGCATGTCGCCGGCGCGGCACATTCCACCAACGCCAGCCGAAGAAGACTGGTCAGATCGTGGGAGGCGAACGACCGCCGATGAAATTGTCTCGTACTGTACTCTATGCGCTTCAGGCCACACTGCAATTGGCCGAAACGAATGCCAAAGAACCGACGCCGTGCAGCAAACTAGCGGCGAACGGATCGATGCCAGAGCGTTTTCTGCTGCAAATACTGCGTAGCTTGGTGACTCACGGCATCTTGCAATCAACTCGTGGCGTCGAAGGCGGTTATACGCTGATCAAACCTCCGGAAGACGTGTCGCTATTGGAAATCATTGAAGCGATTGATGGACCGATCGGCGGACAGTTTCCAGCCAACGGTGGACTCGATGAACGTTCCCTCGAACGCTTGACATCGGCGCTTGATGACGTGACCTCATCCGCGCGACAGAAGCTACACGCCGTCAAGCTCTCTCAGATTATCGAAGGACGAGCGTCCGACACTGCGCCGCACTTGTCGCAAGCGGCGCGCTCTGCAGAAACGGAACTGGCGAGTTAGTTCTCGTTACCTTGCCAGCCACCTGACGCTTGGATCCACATCGACTATCATTTGCGGACCGATTCGAGTCATCATCGAGCCGCAGGGAGAGACTGTCGATGTTGGAACCTGAGATTCAAAGTCGCTTGGACCACGCCGTCGCAATTGCCAGACGTGCGGGACAGCTTGTGATGTCGTATGCCAAGCAGGCGGTCGCCGTCGAGCGCAAGTCGGACGATTCACCAGTCACGGTCGCTGATCGCGAGGCCGAGAAGCAACTGCGAGCGGAAATCGAGCGAGCGTTTCCAGACGACTCGATTGTCGGCGAGGAACATCCGCCGAAGGAAGGCACCTCTCGCTTTCGCTGGATCCTGGACCCGATCGATGGGACGAAGACCTTCATCGCCGGCGTTCCGCTTTTTGGCACTTTGGTCGCCGTGCAGCGAAATGAAGAGAGCGTCATCGGTGTGATCGAGATCCCGGCGATCGACGAGCGAGTTTACGCAGCGATTGGGGGCGGGGCCTACTGGCAAATCGGCGACGCTTCGCCTCAACGGACACAAGTCGCTTCCTGTGAGCGGCTTGCGGATGCGCTTTATGTCACAACGGACGTGCAGTCGTTCGCTCAACGTGGTGCACAGGCCGTTCATCAACAACTAGCCGATGCGACCTGGTATTCGCGCACGTGGGGCGATTGCTACGGTTACTTTCTGGTCGCAACCGGTCGAGCCACCGTGATGGTCGATCCACTGATGAACCTCTGGGACGCGGCGGCGCTGCTACCGGTCATCACCGAGGCCGGCGGAACCTTCACCGATTGGAGCGGCGCGCCACGCGTCGATTCCGGTGATTCCGTGGCGACAAACGGCAAAGTCGCCGAGGAAGTGCTGCAAATCACGCGGCAGTTCGCGAAGTGAGCGGTGATTACGGGGAAAGGCGCTAGCCGCGAGAGTGAGTTCGCCGAAAAGGCGCGAGCCCAATGGCACTCAGTTGAGATAACAGGGAATCGGCGCCGAACATAATTGGAATGTGTTCCGGGG
>JAGQPK010000228.1 GCA_020426755.1 Planctomycetales bacterium | reverse complement strand
TCAAAATCGACGCCGCGTAGCGTAGCCGTGGCGCGTACGAGTTGCGCGACGAACGGTGTTTCCTCAACCGCTGACTTACTAGCCATCACCGTTTCTTGGGCAAAGATCTGCGGCACGGCGTGCGGATCCTGACATTGATAAAACCGACCGCCCCCCTGCAATGCAATCGCCTCCAACAATTTGCGATCAGCTTGCTCACCTACCGCAACTGCCGAAATCGTAATCTGAGCCGCCGCTAAGTCAGCAACCAACGGCTCAAACTGCGCCGGCGCAGAAATCCCGTCCGTCAGCAGAATCACGTGCTTTAATTTGGCGGCCGTTTGCTTGAGCGCCGTGCCCGCCTGAGTCAGCGCCGGATAGAGATTCGTGCCGCCAGCCGCTGTCAACCGTCGAATATCACGTGTGATCTGCACCTTATCAGCCGCAGATCGTAGTTGGCTGATCCAGTGCGGATCATCGTCAAATGCAATGAGCCCCAGTTGGTCGCGCGGCCCAAGCAATTCCAGCGTGCCTTCTGCCGCATCTTTGGCAAGCTTCAACTTCAGACCGCCCATCGAGCCCGAACGATCGACCACCAACATCATTGCCAGACTGGGCTTCTCTTTTTCTTGTTCCAAATCGCAACGTACCGGCAACAGCGTATCGACAGCGGTTTTAAAATAACCGCCCAGACCAAACGATTGATCACTACCTAGCATCGCCAGTCCGCCGCCCAACCGCTGTACATAGTCGCGCAGCAAGTCCATCTGCTCCACCGTGATATCCGTCGCGGACACCTGTGACAATACGATGGCATCAAACTCCACCAGCTCCGCCAACGTAGCGGGCAACCCGGTCGGTGCCCGCACTTCAACTTGAATCTGCTGTTCCTCCAACGCCCAACGCCAAGAATCAAGTGTGTCAGGTTCGGCATCCACCGCCAGGACGCGCGGCACACCGGCCACGACCACCCGCGCGGTCGCCTGATTGTCGTCAAGTGTGAAGTCGTCCGCGGCGGCTACCTCAACGGTAAAGTTCGCCGTCGTCGCCGTATCAATCTGTTGCGAGAGTCGGAGTCGGTTCTCGCCAGGTTGCAGCGCAATCTGGTTTTCGCCGGCCAGGTCAACCGCAAGACCATCTCGGTACAAAGTTAATGTCGCCGGGCCGGCTTTGCGAGTCTGCACGACTGCGGTTAACTCGAACGGCTCACCGACGCGAACTTCACTAGGCGCCAACAGTTCCTCCAATTGAACTTCAGGGCGGTTAGAGGGCTCGAGCGGTACGACTGAGATCGGCACATCACGTCGATTCGCCGTCTGTTCCAGAACGTTGCCGCGAGTTTCACGGCCGTCCGTCAGCAACAGTATCTGTGGCACATAACCGGCAGGTACGGCAGCTCGGGCCAGCGTAATCGCTGCTGACAAATCCGTCGATTGCTCATCGCCGAATTCAAGTAGTGCAAAGTGATCGCGACCCAACTTCTCGGACATTTCATGCTGCCATGTTGCCATGACGTCAGCGTCTTCGCCCTGACAACTGCCACTACGATCGATCGCCACGACGACGAATCGCTCCGCAGTGGCCCGATGCCAAGTCATGCCCGCCGCTGCAGCGCTGGCCAATACAATTAGCAACGCGCGCACTGCCAACGACATCATCTGCTGCCGCCGGGAAAAATCCACGAGAGACTGTCGCCAACCATAGAGCACAGCAGCAATCGCCACAGCTCCGGCGGCTAACCAAATCGGATCGGTAAAGCTGATGTAACCAATCATCGTCAGTGTCATCCAACCCACCGCCGTTGATAAAGCCACCATTCGACAGGAAGCAATACGATTCCCGCCAGAATGCCGTAAAACCACAGCGGTCGGCGATGCCCAAAGTACTCGTGCTGCGGCGACATTGTCGGACCGTGCGACCGCAGATCGCTCTCCGTTGCGTTGACGAGATTACAGGCGAAGTGAGCGACTTCCGAGTCAGCTTGTGGCGTTGCACCTCCATCGTCAGCTTCGCCTCCTGAAGAGACAACATCTCGGAGTTGCATTTCTTCCCGCACTGCCCACACGCCAACTTGATCGAACGGCCCGATGACAAGTTCGTTGTTCACGGCCACAAGTGTTTGCGTTTCACCATTGGGAGCGGTCAATGTGAAGGACCGAACATCGTCGTCCGTCGCTCGACTCCCACGTGGCAACGGCCAGTGCAACGTGTCACCAGCAGCAAGACTCGCCGGCAATGTATCGTCATCTCCGCCCCCTAGCCAATCAACGGCGTGAGTCATCAACAATGGAAACGCAGTTCGCCAAGCCAATTCACCTTGCTCCAACGATAGATTTACCAACAGCAACTCACCATCCGGCTGCTGTATCGTCGCCAACACGGCACTCCCTTCATCTGCCGAGGCCAAAACCTGCGCCGATTCGGACAAGATCAACTGACGCGCACCTGGCACAGGCAACTGTCGCAAATCAAGGTGCGTCAGCAGGCGACTTGATTCGGCCTGCTGCACGATCCACGGTTGCGGTAACACTTCTCCCAACTGCATCGCATCGTTACTGTCCACCAGATCGATCCACATCGAGCGTCCAGGCGGTTTCTGGGCCAAAGATTGCCGATGAAAGATCACTCGCGCATCCTGCGGCAGCGAATCAGGCAGTCGATCGGTTACGGTGAGCTCAACTGCCGGCAACGACCTAAGCACGCGTTCGAGGTAATAGCTGCCAGACGTCACCAACACGACCTGTCGCTTGTCTCGGGGCGGCACAATTCCCACCACTCGATCGTCGAGCGGCAACGCATCGCCACCCGTCAGTTCCGCGACTAGCTCTCCGCCAGCCTCCGACGTGTACGTCAACACATCTTGCCAAGTCTCGTTCGGTTGCAGGCTCAGCGGCACCACATCCAACAACTCACCGCCAAGCGTCAATTGCAGATTTACGTCGCGTGGCGACTCAGCAAAGTGCTGCACGCGCACCAACACTTCAAAACCGATCGGATCGTCGACCATACGGCGAACTTGAAACTGTTCGATCGCGGTGTTGTCCTGTCGCTTGCCGACAGTAAGCCATTGGATACGGCGGGACTCGTCCGCTGACAGGCCCTTGGCACTCTGGTTGTCACCGATTGCCCACGCTTCTGCATGGTCGGCGTGAGCGACAAGCTTGTCAGCCAGAGCCAAAGCCTGCGGCAGCGCGGACGACGCGGCAGACTGACGTGCCAAACTCAATTGCTGCTTAAGCTGCTGTTTGCTAGACGTCAATCCTTGCAAAATTCGGGGCGGCCTGGCCGTCGTGATGATCGCCAGCCGGTCTTCCGGCCGTAGATGTTCGATCATGCGAACTGTCGCGGCCAGCGCGTCGGCCCAGACGGTTCCATCTTCGGTCTTGGCAGCCATACTTGCCGAATTGTCAAGCAACACGACCCGATTCAGAGGTGGGTGAGCTGGGTCGACGTACTGCGGCTCCACCAGTGATCCGACCAACAACGCCAGGAGTAACAACTGCAGCAGCAGGAACAACGGATCGCGCAGCTTACTCCACCACTGTCGCGGCCGACTTTGCGGCATCAGGATGTGCCACATGCGCGCCGTCGCGACTTGGACACGGCGTGGCTTGATGCGCAGAAAGAAGAGCGCCACGAGCGGAATCGCCAGCAGCATACCGAGCAGCGAGATGGGTGAGCCCAAGTGCATCGCCCGCCTATCCTCCCGCCAACCAACCGGCGCGGCGCATCGTTTTCAAGATGAGTTCATCGAAGCGGACGTCGGTCGAACTGCGCAAGTACGACATACCGTGCTGCCGAGCGAACGTCTCCAGTGACGTGGCGAACTCTTGAAACGCTGCGCGATAACGCTGTAAGTCCCGCTGCCGAATCGTAAGCAGGCGCGTCGCGCCCGTTTCGATATCGACCATCTCGTAGTCGCCCAACAGCTTGGGATCGGCCTCACTAGTATCGTGAACGTGCACCAAATAAACTTCGAACTGATGATAGCGGAGCCGATCCAACGCTCGCTCACAACCGTGCGGATCGAGAAAATCGCTAATCAAGATCGCGATACCGCCCGTATGACTCTGACGTGTCAGCTTAGCGACGGCGGCATCCAAGCAAGTGTCAACTCCGCGAGTCGTCTGCTGATCGAGAAACTTCAGCACCGTCAGGATCTGGGCCTTGCCACGGGTCTCCGGCAGTGTCGACAGAATGTCATCGGCGAACGTAACGATCTCAACCCGATCCATCTGTGCGAGAGCCAAGTAGGCCAGCGCCGCGCCGACTTGACAAGCGTATTGAAACTTCGTGACGCCCGCGCCGACCGCCATGCTTTGACTAGCATCGATCAGCAGATCGACACGCAGGTCACGTTCTTCATGAAACCGTTTGAGTAACAAGTCGCCGTGTCGAGCGTACGCGTTCCAATCTAAGTAACGAAAGTCATCGCCCACCGAGTAAGGTTGATGGTCGGCAAACTCGATGCCACTACCAAGCTGCCGCGTCGCGCGCTGCGCCATCATTTGCCCGTGATATTTACGCCGCGCAAGCAGCGATAGATACTCGAGCTTCTGTAAGAACTGAGTGTCGAAGACGGTCATGCGGCACGCAAAATATCTTTCAGAATGTCGTCAGGATGGATGCCGTCGGCCTGCCCTTCGAAATTGAGTATCAACCGGTGTCGCAAGACGTGCGGGGCAACTCTGCGCAGATCTTCGCGAGCAACATGGTAGCGTTGATCTAAAATCGCTTCGATCTTCGCTGCCAACATCAACGATTGTGCACCGCGCGGACTGGCGCCATAACGGACATAGCGGCGAGTCGTCTCGGTCGACTGCGGCTGCTCCGGATGAGTAGCCATGATCAGCGAAATACCATAGCGACGGATCTCATCGGCAACCGGAATCTGGCGGGCCAGCCGCGACATGGCCAGAATCCGCTCGCCGTCCAAACAAGGCTCGGCAACCGGTTGATCGAGTTCCGTCGTGCGGTCGAGAATCGTTTCGATTTGCTCGGAGGTCGGGAACTCGACCAACAACTTGCAGAAGAAGCGGTCAAGCTGCGCCTCGGGCAGCGGATACGTGCCCTCCATTTCCAACGGATTCTGCGTGGCCATAACAAAAAAGACGCCGGGCAAGCGGTGAGTGACACCGGCGACGGTAACAGAATGTTCTTGCATGGCTTCGAGCAACGCCGATTGCGTTTTGGGCGTCGCGCGATTGATTTCGTCGGCCAGCACAACGTTGGAGAAGATCGGGCCCGGTTGGAAGTCGAACCGACGCTGTCCGCCTTCGGACTCCAACATCACATTCGTGCCGATCACGTCGGCGGGCATCAGGTCGGGTGTGAACTGGATGCGCGAGAATCGGCTGTGCAACGTTTCCGCCAAGGTGCGCACAAGTAGTGTCTTGCCCAGCCCCGGCACGCCCTCCAACAACACATGACCGCCGGCGATCAGTGCGACCAGCGTATTGCGGACAGTGTCGTCCTGCCCCACAACAACTTTGCCAATCTCTTGCCGCAATCGGTTGAAGTCGACGCGGAATTCCTCAACCGCGTCGCGCAACTGTTCTTCCACGTTCGTCACGCCGTCACTCGCTAAAACAACTGAACTTCGAGTTAGCGTCCCATCAAAGGACATTACTCTATGATCAGCCAAGGACCAGCGTCAAACAAGCCCCGGCGCAGGCGCTGATGCTGATTTCGGAATGCTGATTTCGGATTTCGGATTTTTGAATGAAGAAGAAGAAGGACCACAGGCACGGCTTACTTTCTTTTCTCCTTCAAAAATCAGACATCAGCAATCATCATTCCTCAATCGAGTCGATTCTGTCCCGGCGCGGATTCTCCAATGCTCAGAACCGCGGCTGGCGCCTTTCGGCGAACGGCAGACACGGATTTGGGAATACTGATTTCGGATTTTTGATTTTGGAATGAAGAATGAAGAAGAACCGCGATCACGGTTTCCTTCCTCATGGTGAATTCAAAAATCAACAGTCAAAAATCATCATTCCTCAATCGCATCGGCAATCATCATTCCTCAATCGCGAGTTTCTACGAACGCTGAAATTTCTTGCGTCCCGAGAAGCTGCCTTTGCCTTGCTTGGCGTGGTGCGGACGGCGTGGGCCGCGGGGTTCGGGCGAACTCTCCTGCCAACGTGAGATCTGCAGTTTGCGACCGGCGACCCACACGCGTTGCAGATGCTTGAACACGTTGTTCGGCATTCCGCCCGGTAGATCGACAGTGCTAAAGTGCTGGAAGATCTTGATATGGCCGATGTTCGCGCTATCAAGTCCCGCTTCGTTGGCAATTGCGCCGACGATATGTTTGGGCGAAACGCCGTGCGCACGCCCTACCTCGACGCGGAAGCACTCCATGTCGTCGCGTCGATGGGTGTGGCGTCTGCCGCGAGGCCCGCCGTCACCTAGATCTTCGCCATGCGGCTCGTTGCGGAACTTTCGCGGGCGGCCCGCGTCGCGTGGACGATCTTCCACAAACAACGGCTTGTCACCTTGCACCATGCCAACGAGAGCCGCAGCAATCTGTTCGATCGACATCTCGCCGCTGGCCGCCAAGTCGCTGACGAGCTGACCGTAGAGTTCCATCTCAGGCTTCGCGGTTGCCGCTTGAATCTGCTCACGGAATCGCACGACACGCATCGCGTTGATCGTTTCCGCGTTAGGCAATTCCATTGGCTGAATTGTTTGCCCCGTCGCGCGTTCGATGCTACGCAACATACCACGACCGCGCGGGTCGATAAACAGAATCGACTCGCCGCTGCGTCCGGCGCGGCCAGTGCGACCAATCCGGTGAATGTAGGTTTCTGAATTGCTCGGCGAATCGTAGTTGATCACGTGGCTGATGCGTTGCACGTCCAAACCGCGAGCGGCAACGTCGGTCGCAACCAAGACGTCCAAGCGACCGGCACGCAGTTGTTCAACGGTCCGCTCACGCAGCCCCTGGGCCATATCGCCGTTCAGTGCGCAGGCAGCATGACCACGTCGCACCAATTCGTCAGCAAGTTCGACTGTCATACTTTTCGTCTTCACGAAAATGATCACGCCGTCCGTCGGTTCCGCTTCCAGAATGCGATCGAGGTCGTCAATCTTTTGGAAACGTTGGCTCACCATGTAGCGTTGACGAATCGTGTCAACTGTGGCCGTATGAGTTTGAATCGTGATCTCGGCCGGATCGTTCAAGTGAGTCTGAGCAATCCGACGAATCGGTTCGGGCAACGTGGCGGAGAACAGTGCGATCTGACGTTGCTTCGGCGCCTGAGTCAAAATCCACTCGACATCTTCCGCAAACCCCATCTGCAGCATTTCGTCAGCTTCGTCCAGCACTAGGGTCTGCAGACTGTCCAAGCTCAACGTCTCACGCCGCATGTGATCCATCACGCGTCCCGGCGTGCCGACGATCACTTGCACACCGCGACGGAGTTGATTTAGCTGAGGACCGAAATCCGCGCCACCGTAAACGGCCAAGCAACGAAAATTGTACAAGCACTGCGCGTACTTCTCGAAGGCAGCCGCGACCTGCAGCGCCAGCTCGCGCGTCGGTGTGAGCACAAGCACTTGCGGCTTGTTGTTCGACAGATCCAATCGCGACAGCAGCGGCAACGCAAACGCGGCCGTCTTGCCGGTGCCCGTTTTGCCCTGCCCTAACACATCGCGACCCGCCAGCAGGTGCGGAATCGTTTCGGCTTGAATAGACGTCGGCCGTTCATAGCCGGCTTTGGCGAGTGCTTCGCACAACGGCTCGGCAAGTTGTAATTCGGCAAACGAAGGAAGCCTT
>JAGQPK010000227.1 GCA_020426755.1 Planctomycetales bacterium | reverse complement strand
GACAGTGCTGGTGGTTTCACACTGCAGAAATTCACCATCAATGTCGGCATCAATCAGGCTCCATTGTTCAACTTGACTGGCAATGCTGGCAGTCCGGTCGAAGACGTCAATGTCGGAGTAAGCTCGGGTACTTCGCAGTTCCCGAACTTCCTGAACAGTGTCGAAACTGGACCGATTGGAACTGACAGCCCAGCAGGGCAGGTGATCCAGTCTGTGTCGGTCACCAATGACAACACGGCACTGTTCACCGCTCAGCCGCAGATCATCAACTTCGCACAGCCGTCCAACGGCCACGGCGATTTGATCTTCTCGGTTGTTCCCGGAGCGTCCGGCGTCGCCACGGTTACCGTGACCCTGACGGATTCGGGAGGTACTGCCAATGGTGGCTCGAACAGCACTTCGAAGACGTTCAAGATCACGGTAGGCAGCGGCAGCGCTGACGTCACGTCACCGCGTGTCACGGACGTCAAGGTTGGTGGTTCCGCTTGGCAGTCGTCCTTCCTGGCACAGGTTGGTGGCGTCGGCTACTCGATTCCGGACGGCCCAGACCAAGCTAAGGCACTCCCATGGTCGAACATCAACCGCGTTTACGTCGACTTCAACGAACCCGTTAAGGGATCGGGCACCGGTGGTGCTTTGACGCCGGTCGATATGGCACTGTGGGGAACTAACAGTGGCATCATTGTGCCGACGGCCGTTAACTACGATTCGTTGAACAACCGAGCGACGTTGATCCTGGCCAACCCGTTGGCCGCGGACAAGTACTTGTTGGCAGTCGATGACGTGAATGTCACTGACAATGCCGGCAACAAGCTGGACGGTGAATGGACCAACTACAGCAGCGTGATTTCCGGAAACGGAACCGCAGGCGGCCAGTTGCTCTATCGCTTCAACGTCCTGCCAGGTGATGCGAACCAGAGTGCAACAGTATCGATCTCCGATCTGGCAGCTGTTGCTGCCAACTTCGGTGCTTCGGCTGGTGGCTCAGGTTACAGCGTCCTCCGCGATGTGAATGGCAGTGGCACGATTTCAATCTCTGACTTGGCCATCGTCGCGTCTTCATTCGGCACTTCATTGCCGGTGGGCAATCCTCTCGGAATCCCCTCCGTCGCGGCAAGTGTGGACTCCATATTTGACGAGATGAGCGATGTCGACAATAATGGCGACACCGACGACAATCTCGAAGACGCGATCGGAGCGGTTGCAGCTGGCGTTGCGGGCAAGAGCCGAGGCGCGTTTATCAGTTAGTTAATTTTGCTTTCAATGATTCTTCTACTCACGTGAGATTGGAGTTTTTAAATGATAAGATCGCTCAGGTATTCGATTGCTCTGCTGCTAGTGGTTGCAGCAACATGCCAAGCGTCGTTTGATTTCTCGGTATTGCCGGTTGCATACAATTCTGCGACCGGAGATGCGACACTTCGCGTTGCGGTTACCAACAGTAATGCAGTCGCATCTACTGGAATAACCAAGATTGATGCACCTTTGAAATTCGGAATGTCGGGCGGTATGACGTCGGCGCAGTTGACAAGCTTGAACCCCATTCTGAGTGGATTTGGCACTTTCGCGAGTCAAAACGACGTCCCGTTGGTGTTGCCGACGAGTGTGTCCAACAATCAGATCATCGATTTTTCTGGCATCTACGTTTTGCCGTCTGTTACCATCAATGCGGGACAGACGATCAACCTATGGGATGTGGGAATCAAGCTAACTCAGCCTGGCAACTTGCTGGTGTCTCTCAACCAAGCTGGACAAACCGCAACGAACGGCCTCGGTTTTGATTCGCTTGGAAATGGAGTTGCCTTGTTGAACACCGTAGATGGGACGCTAATCCCCGGCGTTGCGGGTGGTGCAGCGAGCTACGTGTCAGCCGTTCCCGAGCCATCCAGCTTCATCTTCATGGGGCTAGTTGGCGTCGTGGTTGGTGGCGCTCGCTGGTGGAAGAAGCGCCCGGCGTAACTAAACGCCTGAGTTGAATTTACTGAAATGATTAAGGGGAATCTGGCCTTGCCAGATTCCCTTTTCATTTCAGGACGCATCCACATTGTCTTTGGCCTTTCGGTGCGTCGTCGCTACTTCAAGGTGATTCCTCAGCCGTACATCGCGTGTACGCAGTTTCGACGTTACAACGGATGAGAAGGGTGAAATAGTGAATGGACGACGATATCGTTTGATTGCGATGTGGTGCTTTTTAGTTGCCACCATCGCTCATCTGTGTTTCCAACCTACCTTTGCTGATATTGTTCGCCTTGAACTCGACGGACTGGTAGTGGACCAGAACGGCGGGAGCTTTGTCATCGTGGCCTCCCCCGAACCTCAGGTCGCATATGTTCCCGGAGCGTATGCGGTCAACATTGCCTTTGACGTCTTTTCTCCAGATCTCACGACGATTGAATTCGACACGGTTGGTGTCCTGCCAGACATGATCGAACTTGGTGCCGGCGTTGGCACCACACCCCATCCGGGTACTCTTGTTGAAGGCGATGTGATCCAGTATGTGGCAGCGGGACCGACGCAGGTTCCTGGCAACGGCACGTCACTAATGCAGGTCAACTTCACTGTCCCTGGTGGCTTTGATCCACTAACTCAAGGGTTTCGAGCCACGATCGTTCCCGCACATCCATCGAATCCCGATCTCTATGTGACGTTTGCTGGCGACGGTTACGACCTTGAACTTGGTTCGATCGACATTGGCACGCCAGGGACTGGATTTGACCTTTGCGACATTAACCGTGACGGCTCCTGTGATGTTGCTGACATCGACGCTCTGACGCTCGCCATTGTCGAGGCTAATACGACGTCGGCGATGGACCTGAACGCAGACGGCAACGTCGACACACTGGATCGTGACTATTGGGTGCACGATCTGATGAATCTCTACTATGGCGACAGCAACCTGGATGGCGTGTTTGATACGAGCGATCTCGTGCTCGTGTTGCAGGCCGGTCAGTTTGAGGATGACGTCGTCGGCAACGCGACTTGGGCTACCGGAGATTGGAGCGGCGACTTGGAGTTCAGTACGTCGGACTTGATCACGGCTTTTCAAGACGGCGGTTTTGAACAGGGGCCGCGCTCGGCCGTCGCAGCGGTGCCGGAACCGGCTAGTATCACGCTTGCTCTGTTTGCCGGGATGTTGCTGCTGAACCAAAGAAGAGCACGCGTCCGCTAGTCGTCAGTAGATGCCGAAGGGCGTGGTTGCGGAGCTAGGGTCAACCACTTGGTGCCGCTGATTTTGTATGTCGAGGCGCACAGATCGAAACGCAGAGCCGCGAAGATTCGCTTCGTTTCTCGCGAGACCAAGTTGCCACGTCAACGCCAGGGTAGAACCGACGCTAACGCGTTGCGGCGAACTTGCAATTGCGGCGAATTTGCAACTGCCTTGCGGCGAATTAGTCGCGGCGCTACGGCGAATTTTGCGTTTAGACTAGGCTCTTCAACCGAATCTGACGCGCGGTCGCTTCGCCTAACGCACCTTCTCGGCGAAGTTGGCGTGCGGGTGAGACGGTGACATTAGCTCGTCAGCGCGCTCGGAGAGTAGTTGCTTGCGTGCTTCGCCGGTGGGCGAGAGGGCGTAGCCGAGCTTGGAGAGAACGTCCTCCCAGCGGTGAATCCAGTCGTGGCGACGCAAGCACTGGACGACATTCGTGTTGTGAATGCGACGTAGGCGAGCCGGGTTCTGGAGTAACGAGTGGAGGGCCGATGAATCGTCCGAGTACATGTCCCACTCGACGATCGCGTCTGGCCAATCAAATAGGTCTTGGAACTGGGCCGCGCGAGGCGATTCGCCAATCAAAGCTGCACCCGCCGCGGCACCCTCCAAGTAGCGGGCCGACAATTCGCTCTGGCCCAAAGTCTGTTCGGGAACGTTCAGTTTCGCGGGGCCTACCAGAAAACACTTGGCTCGCTGGATCCGGTGAATCAGCTGCCGACGGTGATCGGCAAAGTCGTGGACGTCGGTCAGCCAAGTTGCGTCGTATTGGTAGTGGATGCCCATACGTCGCTCGTAATCAAGCAGTGCCGCATGGTTGGCATCCGATCGGCGGCCGACCGACAGCATGTCGATGGTACGTTCGGGTGCGTCCGGCAGCGGCGAAAACCGCTGCGTGTCCACGCCGAACGGCAGATAGTGGACCGGGCGTCGCAATCGCTTCGACAGCACTTCAGCCGTCTCACCGAAGTCGAGAAAAATCTCGTCAAAGTTGTCGAACAATCGCAAATCGGCCGCAAATTTCTCGACCTTACGAAGCCACATCTCGCCGATCCAGACCACCGCTCGACTGCAATGACGCCGCCACTGGGGCATGTATCGTAACTGCTTGAGATCGTTCTCCGTGAGACAAAAGAAGACCATGAGGTCCCAATGTCCGTTCAGCGGCACCGGCTGAACACGCGGAATTCGCCGCAGCTCCAAGCCCTGCCACTTCAGGACACGAGAAACGAGTCGCGAACTGAAGCTCCCGCTCGATTCTGGCGAATCCCATTGCGGCACAATCCAGGTCGCGTCTTCCACCGTCGCAACCAGGTCTTCAAATTCGTAAAATGACGAGCGAGACACGTGCCGATGCAGGCCACGTTGCGAAACGATGGCGACTCGGGGGCGACGGTCTAGCGGTGGTAACGTCACTTTCAGCGGCCTGAGGTGCAGTTGGAGGGCTGTTGTTTGGGAAGAATATATGTGGTTCGGCGGGCTGTGCAAACTGGCAACGCCAGCGGTGGGAGGTGTTGGTTATCGTTGACACAACTCGGTGTGTCAACAAACTCCCGCACGCCTACGTGGATTCCCACACACACAGTGGTCTGCAGACAGTCAGTGTAACGAAAGTTAAACAACTCGCGCGGACGTCGACCGCCAGTATTTGTTTTGCCTTATATGATGCTAATCGGACAGCTGCTGCGGGGCAACGAAAATGAATAAAGCATTTGTACGCGAACCGGATTTCGACGGACGCGTCTTCTGTCCCCGCTGTGGCAGTGAGGGAATTCTGGTGGGCAGCGGGCCCCTCGACCGATATCTCCTACCCGAGAAGCGGGGTAAATTCCCCGAGACGGCTTACTGCTGCACCTTTCTGCGCTGCGACGTCGTCTACTTCACCGCCCTAGAGACGACGGCCGAGGTGACGGATCTGGCCCGTTCAGCGTATCCCTACGATCTGGATGCGCCAATCTGTGCCTGTTTCGGTCTCAACTACGATGATGTTGTCGACGACACGGACGACAGCCAGCCGACTCGTATTCGAAACATTGTTGCGCGATCTAAGACGGCCGACGCGCGCTGTGCAAGTCTCTCGCTCGATGGCCGCTGCTGCTTGGCAGAGGTGCAGCGGTTGTATATGAAACTGCTTCAGGAAAAGTCTTAGTCTTCAAGACAAGCCTTTGTCGCTTGCCATCGATGAACGCGACTCATCCGGCCGCTATTCCAATGTAATGCGTTCGATACGTGACAAGTGGCCATCCTTAGACGCACCGCCGATCGCCAAATAACGGCCAGCCGGTGCTTGGACCAGGCGATGGAAGAAAGCCGGATGAGTTAGCTTCGCCACGGGAGTCCAACCGTCACCAGTTGCATTCAGACGATAGACTTCGCCATCGGCAGCTGACGCGATCAGCCCACGCGACCCGCCGACCGCCGCCATACCAAAACCATTCATGCCACTTCCTGGAAACACTGGGCCGTCGTGCCATTGACGTGACTGCGGGTCATATATATGCACGCTGCGAGAGATCGACTCGTCTGTCGTCATCCCGCCCAGCATCATGAGCTGACCATTGTATGCGGCCGCCGCGATCGCTCGCTTCTCGCATGGCAATTCGAACGACTGCCAGCTCGGCGTCGCACTCGAGACATTAAAACAGAGGCCCGTGCGATGCCATTCGCCTGGGCTACTGCCTTGGAGATTCCAGCCGCCCAAAACGTAAATGCAATTCCCGATCGCAATTGCATCATGCGATGACCGTCCCGCCGGCAGCGGTGGTAGAGGCGTCCAAGACCCGTTAGTCGGGTCGAAGTTGGCAAAGTCGGTTGTGGAGTGGAGATCCTCCGCGTCGCCGGGCGCGTTGCGCGCCGCCATGCCGCCGATCCGATAGACACTCGAGCCGACACTGACGAGCGCTAGGCCCTGCGTCGGTATGCCATCGTACGGCAGTTGCTCCCATGCGGAGGATTCGGCGAGCCGAACGCGGCCGAAATAGTTGGCGATGTTGTTACGTGAATGCTGGTGTGCCTCTCCGATGTGGCCTCCCAGAACGTAAAGGTATCCATCGCAAACGGTCGCGCCAAAGCTGGCAATTGCCTGTGGCAAGTCGGGAACGTTGCTCACTACAGGCGGCCGCTGGGCAACTTCAGGAGCGACGCCCGGTGCGTGCTCGATCGTGACAGTCGCGACGTAGGTCTCCGTTTCATAGGTTTCTTCGCCGAGGGAACCGGATTTGGCGATCGACCACTGAGCCCAGGCGGATTGCAGGCCGTTCTCCAAGCGATCGATTTCGGCGATGCCCTGTTCATTTGTCACGGTAGATTCGGCGGCACGACTGCCCGATCGCCAAGATACTTTCGCGCCGACGGTCGGTTGGCCATCGAGCGTTGTGATAAGTCGGATCTTCTTGGGGCCAATCTCTTGCACGTGCAGCTCGAAACCGACGCGACTGACTGGCGGCAGCGGTTCCCCCAACGCCTCCACGGCATAGTGCTTTGCCGTGAAATTGAGACGAGTGCCATGGTACACGCCATACTCGCAACGCAGGGTTGCAATACCCATGGTGGCGCTCGTTAGTTTGCCCGATTCGAGTCCTAGGAATTCCGGCGTCTCGACGGCGGTCAGCGACAGTTGGTGCGCGTCACCGTTGTGCCAGATCTGGACGGGAACATGGCGGAGGAATTCAGGCAGCTTGTACGCACAGTCTTCAGGTCGCTCGCCGAAGTGCACTTTTAGCGTGGCCTTTGTTGGGGAATCGGATTGTTGCGTCGTGATCCAGATCATGTGGCCTCGAGCTACGCTTGCGCCCACGCTGAGACTGCAAAGTGCGAGATATGCCAGGTACCATGTGATTTGGATGCTTTGTCGGAGGGTTGATGGTTTCATCGCCGTTTACCTTTGGAAATCGTTGTGAGATATGTTGCCGAGGATCGACATGCGACATGTCCGTCGAGGAGGCATCTGCCGGAGCATGTCTGCTTAGTCGCGACCGCGACGAGTGACATACGCTCGTCGCACCTGTGGATCCGTATCATTCGTAAGAAACAATGCGCTGCCGTCGATCTTGACGAATTGAACTCCGCCGGGATGGTCGCTGCGAAATGCTCTAGGGCTGTACGGATTCAAAAAAAGCTGGCTGTTGTTGAACAGATGTGGGTAGTCGTCGCTCATGTGTCCCCAGGCATGAAACCAATAGCCGTTGGCCCAAGTGGTGTCGCCCCAGCGCGATTGCCCAGCAAGCTCAGATGGTTCTGACCAGCGAAAATCTGCGTGGCCGTAGTTGATTTCACCGAACAGGAGTGTCCGCGATGCTCCGTCTCGAATATGTCGCGTTGATAGTCGATAGGGTTGGCCCGGCCTCTGATTGGCAAAAGCGCCATCGAGTTGTTGATGCTTTGCGTAAGCTGTCCGGCTGCTAATCACGTAACTGCCGGGTGCCAAACTAGTGTCACCGAGCGGCGTCGCTGGAAGCCGCATCGTTGGACAAAGATAGACAGAGACGGGGCGGGCAGTGATTGGCCGATTGTTCGTCGAATCAATCGGCTCGTCGAACCGATAACGCGCGTAAGCGTCA
>JAGQPK010000226.1 GCA_020426755.1 Planctomycetales bacterium | reverse complement strand
GTCGCAGCGCCACCACGTGGTGGTGATGCACGTGTCTGTTGCAATGCTATCAGAATGAATGCTGACCGCTACCGGCACTGGAAGTCGATGGAGAAAAAGCGAGTTCGCAGAAAAGCGCCAGCCGCGGCATTAGTTCGCCGAAAGGCGCCAGCCCAAGCTCTACGCCGAAAGGCGCCAGCCGCGGTTCTCGGCATTGGTGGACGCTGCGCAGGACAAACCGACGCTGGCGCGTTGCGGCGAACTATCTCGCGATAGGTGAACTCTGCGACAGGATAAACCGACGCTCGCGCGTCGCGGCGAATCACGTACAAAGCGAGCTATCGCAACCACTTGCCGTCGGTATCGCCCAGCAGCGCACCGGGGTTTCTGGCAATTTCTTTCCACTGCCGGACGTCGTAGCCAACTTTCTTACCAGTGACATGCTCCATCGACTGCATTGCCAGATACTGCACGGCCGGATCCCGATCATCCAGGGCGGCGTTGAGTGCTTCCAGCGCCTTCGGATTGCGGTATTTCCCCAGACCGCGGACAGCCGAAAGCCGCACATCGGTGTCGGTGTCGCGTGACAGCGTGTCGACGAGCAAGTCCATGGCAGCCGGCGCGTCGATTTTGGCAAGTGACCGACAAGACTCCGCGCGCAACAGTGCTTCTGAATCCTGCAACCCGGCGCGCAATCCCGTTACGGAGGCGGGCGAGTTGATATTTCCCAGCGTGCGAATGATGGCACTGCGAACCGCTGTAGGCTGGTCAGGCCGGAGTTCGACGGCCAGTTGTCGAGCGATTTCCGAAGCTTGTTCGCTGCTGCTCTGGGCCGCCCGCTCTCCCAGACGTTCGATCTGGCGGACACGTCCTAGCGTCGATCCTTCCACAAGACGAGAGCTATCAGTGTCGTTAGCTTTTCGCCCCATCGCAAAGCGCTCATGGGCACAACCGACCACAACAAGAACCGCCAGCATTCCCCACAGCACACTAACGCCACCGCGTGCCTGGTGATCAAGTTCATCCGGCAAGGTGACTGGGGGGACTCGACGCAACATGCGCATGGCTCACCAACATCCCTAAGTATACGAGAACCACAAACGGACCGACGCGAGCAGCGATGCTCCCGTCAGCGCGGGCGGACTGTAGCAGAAGGTCGCGACGTGAACCAGTCCGGTTGTTGGCAGAGCGGACGTGTTGATTTTGGAAAGATGCGTTGATTTCCGAATGATGATTTATGAGTTTTGATTGTTGAAGTGTTAAGTTCCTGAATCGCCATCTACTCCCTCACTCCCTCACTCCTCACTCCTCACTCCTCACTCAGAAATCAGAAATCAGAAATCCTCATTCAGAAATTACCCCTCCTCGTAGCCACTCACAAACAGCCGCACCAAATCGCTACTGCCGAACTTGCCGTCGCAATTCCAATCCCCCTCCTGCCATGTCGTGAAGAGCTCGTCGGACGCTTCAAATCGTCCTGCCTGGAAAACTTGTACGAGGTCGGCGGAATTAACGCGGCCATCCAGATTTGCGTCGCCAGCCTTGAGATCGAGATACTCCCGTCGCAGCAGTTCGTGGTCGGTTAAGTCGACGCGTTGATCGAGATTCAAGTCATGTTGCGCATCGTATCGCCGCTCGACAACCATGAGTCGACAAATGGCGTCCAGATCCAAGCTATCGACCGCACCATCTCGATTGACATCGGGAGAGATGGGGGAGGCCGGGCTTTGAATGCGGAATTCGGCGAAGGTCACTTCATCGGGGTCACGACGACCATTGCCATTAGTGTCCCCCACGATCTGCCCGGTGGCGGCAGAACGATACTTCACAACCAAGGCATCGGGTGAAGCACGCACTTCGGCAAAACCGAACTCGACGGGCAGCGTGGTCGCGTAAGCACTGTGTGCCTGCGCCATGTAGGGCTGCCCGAAAGGATCGTTACGCAAGTTGCGGCCGCCGACTCCCGAGATCAATTGCACCACGCCGTCCCCCTTGGTGAATTCAAACGGCGAGCCTTGCTTGAATACGACTTCATCTTTCGAGATCTTTTGATTGCCGTCTCGATCGTCAAGGCCGGTGATCGGATAGGTCCAAGCGTAGGTATGCGAATCGCCAACCAACACCAGATCGACGCCTGCTTCAACCAAGCGTGGCACGATTGCCTCGACGTAGTGAGTGTTCGAGTACAGGTCCAACTTCATCGAACCGACGAACGGATGGTGCATGTAGACGATTTTCCAAGTGGCTTGGGAGGCAGCGAGATTTGCCGTGAGAAAATCCATTTGCTGCGCCAGCAACTCGTCTTTGAGTAGTTCGGCTGAATTAGAATTCCAGGTGACGAAGTGCACATCGCCGTAGTCGAACGAGCCGTAGAACTCAAGTGGCTCACCGGTCGGCGGTTCCGCAAAGGCGTTCACTCCAGCGACAGGTTGCGGCATCGAGAACAGATCGAGTGACGGCTTGCCGCCACTAAATAGTTCGTGGTTGCCAATGGCGAAATAGTCAATGTGCGAGGGCGTCCAGCGCGCAGCTTCCGGATTGAGCACCGGGTCAAAGCGAGCGTCGGCATCGTTATGGTTGCCGAAATCGTAGATGTTGTCGCCCAGCAAGACGGAAAAAGCCGCGTTCGATTCATTTATCTGTCCCTGCACTGCGCGAAAACCAACGATGTCGGCACCTGGCACCGCCGAATCTCCGTAGGCCGCAAACGTAAAGGCAGTGGGATCTCCCGGAGCGAGACGCGTGTTGAACCGCGCGTCGTATTGGTCGACAATCTCGCCCAAACGCAGGTGCAACACTTCGTATTCGTAAGATCGATTCCATTCGAGCCCACGGAACACAGCCGAGTGCATAATACGCGAGACGAAATTCGTGTCGATCTGCTCGATTATCTCAGCGGTTACCCAGGGCTCGTTGCTCCCAGACCGGATCCGAACAACGAATGAATCGTCGACGCCCTCCCCTGCCTTCACCGTTTGCCAGATGATCTCGATCTGGTCTTTGCCATCGAAGGCCGACGTCCCGGGTAGCGGCGCATTACCAAGCTGAACCCGTGGCGGATAGCTGACGCGGTATTGGGGCTCAACCGGCGTCGCAGCAAATGTCGTAGGCGCGGCTGCCGGAGTCAGTTGGGGCGCAATGCATGCGGCGGGCAGTTCACGTGCGACGTCAAGGTCGCCAGCCAACAGGTGCCGTGTTTCAAGTACTTCACCCGTCACGCTCCGCCAGGGTCGTCTTGTCCGCATATCGAAAGCTCCTTGCAGGATCAACGCGTTAAGCAACCGTCGCAGGCACGAATTGTCTATCGATCGGTCTATCAAACTACCTGCGTGACTCGGCGGAATGTGACACGTGATGAGAGCTTTCGACAACTCAGGAATGAAGTCCGACCTAGTTCGCCGAAACGCGCTAGCGTCGGTTGATGCAGGCGTTGAGCCCACTGTTCCCTTTCCGTCGCCGGCATCCACTTCGCACAACTCGACACCGGGCGGGGGGACTGCGTGCGAGTACCTTAGCTGAGTGCCATTGAGCATAGCGCCGTTTGGCGAACTCGCTGTACTCGCCCCGTTCGTTGGCTTGCAAGTCCGCGTCGAGTGATCACAATGGCCTGCGTGAATAGTCAACAGCCATCTTATGTCGTCGATTGGCCGCGTCCGCTTCCCGAGGTGCAGGCCGCGCTGCAGCGGGCTTTCGCGTCCGGTGACTGGGGCCGTTACGCGGGGCAGGAATGCGAACAGCTCGCGACACTGCTTGCTAATATGCACGGCAATCAAGACGTGCATCTGTGTTCGTCCGGTACCTTGGCCGTCGAGTTGGCTCTGCGCGGACTAGGCGTCAACGCCGGCGACGAGGTGGTTCTTGCCGCATATGACTTTCCGGGCAATTTCCGAGCAATCGAAGCGATCGGGGCCCTACCGGTCTTGGTGGATATCCAGCCAGACGGCTGGTCCTATGCTCCGGAACAGTTGGAACGGGCGATTAGCCCGCAAACGGTTGCCATCATCGTCAGCCACCTCCATGGCAACGTCGCGCCCATCGCAGAACTCTGTGCTACGGCGCACCGAGCGGGTGTGCGTGTTGTCGAAGATGCTTGCCAAATGCCAGGTGGTTCAATCGGCGGTCGAGCACTCGGTACCTTCGGTGATGCGTCGGTGTTGAGCTTTGGCGGTAGCAAGTTGTTAACGGCGGGAAGAGGCGGGGCGGTTCTCAGTCACGATCCACTGGTGATGCAGAGAATTCGCGTTTTCGCCGAACGGGGTAACGACGCGTTCGCACTCAGTGAACTGCAGGCCGCAGTCCTGCCCTGCCAGTTGGAACGCTTGGCTCTCGACAATCAGATCCGTCACGCGCGGGCTAACTACCTTAGGAGCCTTTTGATCGACGTGGCTGCGATACGTTTCAGCAGCCTTCCGGACAATTCACTGCCGTCATACTACAAATTTGGTTTCCGCCTCAATGCCGATCCGCAGCAGAGCGAAATGACCACAGCACGACAGCAGTTGCTGAACCGTTTTGATGAACGAAAAATACCAATCGGTGCTGGCTTTCGCGGCTTCGTTCAGCGCTCTCGACGCCGCTGTCGTGCTGTGAGCGATCTGATCGAGGCGAGACGCGCGGCGTCAGACACGTTGTTGTTGCATCATCCAGTATTGTTGTGTCCGGCAAATGTCATCGAGGAGTTAGCAATGGCGATTCGAGCTTGCTTCTAACTCAGTTCCAAAATCAGAAATCCGAAATCAGCATTCCGCAATCGTTGGTGTTCGCCAGGATCAACCGACGCCAACGCGTTGCGGCGAACTCCATGCGTCAAGATGCGCACAAAAAAAGGGCGTCGAACCAACTAGCTCGACACCCTCTCAGTTACGATTCTCAGCGTAGCAGTTTTCCTGCGACGTCTGCATACCCGGCGCCGCTTCGCCGGAGGCATCGCTCGCCATAGCTACTTACAACCTGTGGATAAGTGAGATCACATGGGGGTAGTCCTGTTAACCCTGTTTTCCTGCCGTTAACTTAACGTCAACGCCAGAAACGTTAACACCACGCAAGACAACGAATGCATCACAAATCTGATGATGCAATTAGACGACGTAGTTGTTTGCGTCGAGCGGTGTGGTCCCCTCCAGGTTGCCTATTGGCAACCGACGCTCCGAGTGTCCGCTGGATCGGTCACTTCCAGCGGTCTTGCCTGGAAAATCCGTAGCACGGTCGGATTGCGGAGCGGTTGGACGAACGCGAGACGCAACGCGGTCTGCCAGTGACATGCGGCGGGCGGCCGCCTTGTCGGAGTTCTTCACTCCCGTGCCGCGTTTGAGTGGCTGTTCGGCAACCGGTTCGGTCTTCGCCTCAGCCGCTGAGTCACTGCTCGCGTCAACCTCGGCGTCTTCAAACGCCTTGATGACCGCCTCCAGTTCGCCGCGCACGACGCGAACGTCGTCAGGTGCCTCGATCCCTAGTGTCACGCGGCTCCCTCCGACTCGATTGATAGTGATGCGAATGTTGTCACCGATGACAAGCTGTTGTCCGACCTTACGACTTAAAACGAGCATCTTTGTCTCCCTCCTCCATGATTCGCGTCTTGCGCGACTATAGGAACTCGAACGCATCCGACCGACCGTTTCCCCAACGAACACTCCTCGACCGGTACGAATGTTCGTCGCTTCATTGCCCTTATTGTTTCGCAATGCACGTGCCACGTTTGGTCACACTTCAGTTATTTTCTCGGCTTAGGCCAAAAATTGCTGAAAAACTACGTTTCGGAGCCCACTATCAGTTGCGATGGCCAGTTAGTTTGTGCAAAACCGTGCACAAAGCGACGGCGCACGGTGTCTTAAGATGAGACGCTGCCGAATTACGCGTTCGCGACAAAGCGCAGAAACGATCGACTTTGCGTCACCCTGCGCAATTTAGGACCAGTGATAGCGATCAAGTTTCCACCGCATCGATACTCGAACTTCCTTGTCGTGCAATTACGAAAGACTGCCATGCCTACCTATTTTCGCGAGTTTTTAGTAGCAGGACTTTGCAGCTTTTTGCTGCTAGCAACCGCATCTTGCAGTGAGACGGCAGAGTGGGCGGCGAAGTTGCGTGCGGCGCGGGGTGCGGTCGCGTCACGTGAGTTCGCGCGTGCAGCGAAACTGCTTGATGAAGTGATAGCGATCTCAGCTAGTGAGCCGGAACCTTTTTATCTGCGCGGTCGTGAACGGCTGCGTGCGGGACAGTTCGCTGCTGCCGTGGAGGACTTCGATCGTTACATCGAACTGCAGCCTGCGGCCGGCCCGAGACTATGGGAACGGGGCATCGCCTGTTATTACGCGGGGCAATATGCCGCGGGCGCTGAGCAGTTCTCGGCGTACCAGACATTTGACGGCAACGACGTCGAGAATGCCGTGTGGCACCTCTTGTGTCGCACGAAGCTCGACGGGATCGCAGCAGCGCGGCGCAGTGCGCTGCGAGTGAAGCAAGACCGGCGAGTACCGATGTCGGAGATTGACCGCATGTTCCGCGGCCAATTGAGCGCTACCGATGTGCTGCATGCGGCGGAGACCTGTCCGGAACCGCAGCGGAATGCTGCGCAGTTCTATGCTCATCTCTATTTGGGGATCTATTTGGACGCGACGGGCGAGCCCGATGACGCACGCGTCCATCTCCGCCAGGCCGTCGACAAATACCCAATCGACCACTATATGTGGGACATCGCCCGCGTCCACTTGCGGGAGTTGGAGAAATCTCAGTAGTTGGCCAGCTGCCTCGCCGCAGTTTTGGAGTGCGATCGCGCAGCTATCGCTTTACGTTTGAGATTGCCCCGGCGAAGCAGCCGAATTCTAGCCGCTTACACCCGACGATTGTGCGCTCCGCCAAACATCTTCACCGCCGCTTGATGTTGGATGGTCGCCTCGGGTTCGTACCGATCGGTGTCGTTCAAGAGCGGGAGCTGCGCGGCCGCACTCCCAATAACGGCCATCGACTTCGCGCGTACCACGTGTTCAAAAAACCGCGTCAGCAATCGTGCGTGTTTGTGTTACAATGATCGGCCACGCCTGGACGCGCGGCAGTACCGTTCCTCTCACTGTGGTTGCGTCCGACTCCGCTGTGATCAACACCCGATCTACGGCCCGCCCGCACGAGGGTCGTCCGATCGGCGTCGCGACGCAGCCAGTTTTCGGACATCGGTGCAAACTCGCAACGGGGCACGGTCCAATGCTCGAATGGATCTCGCGTCAACTCTTCTGTACTCACCGCAGTTGCCCAGGCAACGTTTGTCGGCGCAGCACGCTTCCACATGCCACGTTTGCGTCGCTCGTGCGCGTCTTTGCAGTGGGCCTACTGGTCGTCAGCAGTACAATGCGGCCCAGCTTGCTGCAGGCAGAAGCGCTTGATGAAGCGGCGCAACGGGAGTTGTTCGAATCGCGCATCCGCCCGTTGTTGATCGAGCATTGCTACGAATGCCACAGTGCTAAGGCGGACAAACTGCAAGCGAGTTTGCTGCTCGATTCGCGCGAAGGCATGCTGCGTGGTGGTGATTCTGGGCCGTGCGTGGTTCCTGGCGACGCTGCGTCGAGCCTATTGATCGGCGCATTGCGTCACGAGACGGTGGAGATGCCGCCGCGGCGACGTCTGCCCGATGAACAAGTCGCCGATGTTGAACGTTGGATACAGCAAGGAGCCTGGTGGCCGGCATCCGAAAATACCACGCCAACCGCGGTGGCCGCACACAGCGGATTTGATTGGCGGTCACGCAAGGCAGCTCATTGGGCGTGGCAACCGCCGCAGCCGCAAACCGTTCCCCAGGTCGCGAATCGCCAATGGTGTCGTTCGCCGATT
>JAGQPK010000225.1 GCA_020426755.1 Planctomycetales bacterium | reverse complement strand
CTCGGGTGCGGCAGCTTCGGTGGCCGGCGTGGTCTCTTGCGCTGTGAGACACGATGTTGTCACAGTAGAGATGGCGCAGAACAGGACGATGGAGGCGGCGCGAATCATACGGGGCTCCTCGGTAGGCGAATTGGGCGGGTTAGTCAGAGTCTTTCAGCAGGCCGAGTTTCTTGAATTTTGGCAGGATGTTGATGCGGCAATAAGGGTTGCCCGGATTCTTGTTGAAGTAGTCCTGATGATAGCCTTCGGCCGCATAGAATTCGCTGGCCGGAGTAATTTCGGTGACAATCGGGGCGTGGAATTTACCCGACTCGTTCCACTTCTTCAGCGATGCTTCGGCGGCGGCCTTTTGGGCATCAGTGTGGTAGAAGATCGCCGAACGATATTGAGTGCCGACGTCGGCGCCTTGGCGATTCAAGGTTGTCGGATCGTGTAGTTGAAAGAAGATGTCCAGCAACTCGCTAACCGGCAAGACCTGGGGGTTGAATTTGACTTCGACAACTTCCGCATGCCCAGTCAGCCCCGTGCAAACTGCTCGGTAGTCGGGGTTCTTCGTTTTGCCACCCATGTATCCCGACGTGACTGCTTCGACGCCTTTGATGCGTAGCAGCACCGCTTCGATACACCAGAAGCAGCCCGCACCCAGCGTGATCACTTCCAAGTCGGGCAGGGCACCGCCGGCAGTTTTCGCAGCGGGCTGCGCGCTCTCCTCATCCGGTTGACTAGCCGTCGGCAGTGTCTCGTGCGGCGACGCGTCTTGCACAGCCGACGTATTCGCATCCGTGTCGGCAGGCGCATCGGTGCCGCCCGCTGGCTGGCAACCAGCGACCGTCAAAAGCGTCAACATGATGAGGCCCATTACCCGTGGAAGTACAGAGCAACGCTTATACATGGGAAGATCTCCACGTCGTGTTTCTCGTGAATTGACTGAAGCCATTACGAATACGCTTGAATCGTCGGCTTAACGACCATTTCTGGTACGTGAGCGTGTGGCGGCAACTGGACGACGGCCAGTACCATGTGCGCGACGTCGGCGGGTTTTAACATCGCCGCGCGGCGTTCGTCAGAAACCGGGTGCGGCCGCTGTTCAAGCAACGGCGTATCCACTTCACCCGGATAGATGTTCGTGATGCGAATGCCGCGTTGAGCCTCCTCCAAACCGGCGGCGGTCCCGAGCCCCGTGGCGCCAAACTTGGACGCACAGTAGGCGATGCCACCTAGATCGGACGCCCGTTTGCCGGCGATCGACGTGATGTTGACGATCAGCCCCTCATGGCGAGCTCGCATTTGTGGCAACACGGCCCACATGCAGTTGTAGGCGCCGGTCGTGTTCACGGCCACAATCTGATCCCATTGTTCTGGCGTCATATCCAACATCGAACGGTTCTTGATGTTGATGCCCGCTGCGTGCACCAGCACGTCGATGCCCGTCAGCTGCTCCGTTGTCCAATTGACTAAATCGAGAACACTTGAACGGTCCGCTACGTCAACAGTTCGGCCGAACAGTTTACAATTGGGTGGAGCGCCCTGAATCGTTTCGTTCAGCTTGTCCTCGCGACGACCGGCGACAACGACCCGACAACCGGCCGCAGCCAACGCCCACGCGACACCTTGTCCGATTCCGGTACCGCCCCCCGTTACCAACACTCGACGATCCAATTGACTCATGACCTGACCTTCGTAACCTGCAACATATGTATCCGTCGAATGATTTCGATCGACAAAATGGTCGGGGCATTTTAGGGGTCGCCCGGCGCCTTTTCCACCATGGGTGGCGGGAACCGCTTGGCATCGCTACGCTTGAATTTGCCGTAAACTGATTGCATTGCCCTCTGCCGCCATCCCTCACAAGGGTTCCAAATGGTCCGCGACGCCAGCGCAGCGAGTACGAAGTCGTTGGATTCGACCATTGACGTCGTGACCCCCGAGAACATCTCATTTGAGTATGAGTTGGCGGGACCATTTCGCCGCATCCCCGCCTATTTTATCGATCTCGCCATTCGATTGGTAATCTGGGTAGTGCTTTTGATTGCCGTTTCTCTATCAGGGATGGCAGTGGGTGGCGGCGAATTGGCCATTGCCATTTGGCTGCTATGTTGGTTTGTGATGGAATGGTTCTACGGTGGGTTGCTGGAAACGTATTTCAACGGACAAACATTTGGCAAACGGATGTTTGGCCTGCGAGTCTTGCGGACTGACGGCCAGCCGATCAACGGTCTACAGGCGGTGATGCGAAACATCTTGCGGTTTGTGGACATGATGCCGCTGATTTCCTTGCAGGAGTTCGAAGCCGGTCCTCTGGCACTACCAACCTGTATGTTCGGACTACTAGCGCCCATGATGAATCGTCGTTATCAACGTTTGGGCGATCTGGTCTGCGGGACGATGGTCGTGGTCGAGGAGCGTCGCTGGGCGGTCGCGATGGCTCGTCTGGACGACGCGGCAATACATCGCTTGGCGGCAGAGCTGCCGGGTAACCTGACCGTCAGCCACAAGCTGTCGCGAGCACTCGCCACCTACGTCGAACGCCGCCGCTATTTGTCGCCACTGCGGCGAGCGGAAATTGCCAAACACCTAGGTGACATTTTGCTGCCGCAATTGAAACTGCCAACTTCGGTTGATCACGATGGACTCTTGTGTGCGCTCTACGTGCGCACCTTTGTTGCTCCAACAGCGCGGGAGGCGACCGCTCACGTATGAAGACAGCCGAGTTATTGGCAGCGCGTCAATCTCAGTGGAACGAGTTGGACAGCGTTTGTGCTCAATTGGAGAACGACCGGTGGCGTCGCCTGAATGGCACGCAAGTTTCGCGTTTCGCGGCGCTGTACCGATCGGCTTGCGCCGACCTCGCTCTGGCCGATGCTTATCAATTGCCACCCAACACGATTCAATACCTGCATCGACTGGTGGGGCGCGCCCACAATCAGTTGTATCGCAGTCGTACATTTGACTTTGCCGCCTGGACAAGATTGTTGCTGACGGACGTGCCGCGGCGGATTTTTACCGACGGATGTGTTCAAGTCGCGTTCGCGGCCTTCTGGGGTGTGTTCCTGATTTCGGCATACCTGGCCGCTTCACCCACGCTTTGGCCCGACTACGCGGAACATGCCTTGGGTCACGAACAGATCCAAGCAATGGAAGACAGTTTTTCCGAGCCCATCGCGGGACGCAATGCGAAATACAATCCCCTGATGGCCAGCTTCTACATTTACCACAACACGGGTATCGGTTTGAAGTGTTTTGCCGGCGGACTGCTCGTACTGCCCGGCATACTGATCACTGTCTTCAACGCTGCCGTGTTAGGTGCATCGTTCGGATACATGGCGCGTCCGGACGTTCCCGCCGGCGTCAACTTTTTTCATTTCGTGACCGCTCATGGTCCGTTTGAGCTGACTGCCATTGTGTTGTCAGCCGGAGCGGGCCTGCGACTTGGCTTGTCTTGGTTGCGCACCGACGGGCTAACTCGCACTGATTCGCTCCGCAAGTCGGCCAATGAGACGATGCCAGTGATGGGAGCAGCCATGGTGCTGTTCTTCTTGGCAGCCTTGATCGAAGGTTTTTTGTCGCCATCCGCAGCGCCCTATGTAATCAAAGCGATCGTCGCCATCATCTCCAGCGGGCTGCTGATGTTCTACTTCGTCGTCTTAGGGTTCCCACGCGAGACGGAGCTCTGACGCCGTGCAACTCGATCGCACTCAAATCACTATTCGTCCGCGGAGCGGTTGGGAGATTCTCGACCTGGCACTTCGAATCTGTTGGCTACAGCACCGCCCCCTGTTGCTGTACACGGCGATTACCGCCGTACCACTGTATTTCTTCAATATGTTCGTCTTGCGATGGGCTTTGGCGGATGAGTACTCCTACGACACCATCAGCTATTACCTCTGGTTGATGGGCCTGCTCGTCTTTCTCGAAGCGCCGCTGGTGACTCTGGCGCCTACCGACATGCTCGGTCGCTGGATGTTTTCTCAGGATACAAGTTGGCCGGCCATTCGGGCGGATTTGTGGGCTGTCAGCGGTCGGCTCTTCTGGTGCTTCGGCATCGTCCGTGGAGGACTGGCTGCGTTCGGCCTGGCTTTATCACTTGAACCTTCGCTCGATCCATCGGGTATCGACTTCTTGTTAGTCGTGTTGGCGCTCTATTCGGCGCTCGTGCGGTCGGCGCGACCCTTTCTGCCGGAGATAATTCTGCTGGAACGCAGTTGGCTGCGCAAACGGACTCCCCAAACAATCACCATTGGGAGACGCAATAGCGCGTTGCATGGTCCCAGCACCGGCGACATGATCGGGCGTTGGATGTTGATGTCGGGAGCCGCCAGCCTGTTGGCAATCAGTCTGATCATCTCCGCTTGGTACTGCGTCGCCATGCTGACAAATGATTGGCAGTGGAATGCAATCATGGTGCAAGTCGTCGTGCCGGTAAGCTTCTGGTTGATGGTGATGTATACGACCGTCGTGCGCTATCTCTACTATTTGGATCTCCGTATCCGACGAGAAGGTTGGGAGGTCGAACTGCGAGTGCGCGCGGCTGCTCAAGAACTGCGAGGGCAGTTGGCATGAGAGCATCCAGCGAGACCCACGGCCGGTTTTCAATTATGGCCATGACGGTATTGCGCGTGATTGTGTTGCTGGCCGCTTGGACGAGCAGTCTGACACTTGGCGGTCTAAGGCACGCCTGTGCTCAGGCCGCTGATCCGGAAGTCGTTTATTCCGAAGAGGACGAGGAAGAGTACCAAGAAGAGTACGATACCGGTCGCTATGTCTTAGAATCCGGCGATGACTTGCCTTGGTATGACGCCGAGAATGATCGCCTCCGACCGCTACCGGCGCCGCCCACCAAAGAGCTACGCCAATCATCTGAATGGGAATGGAAAACCAAAGCGAAGAAGAATACCAGTAGTGGCGGTAGCTTCGCGGGCTTTTGGGAAGCCTTCTGGCGCGTTGTCCAATGGCTGGTCTGGCTGGCGCTAATTGCGATCTTCATAACCTTCATTTACTACTGGATTGCCGCCGTCGCCGAACGGCGAAAGTGGGAGCAAGGGGGCGAGGCGGAGGAGATCACGCGACGTCGAGAAGCCGACCTGATCGAACAATTGCCATTCCAAGTAAAACGGCCGACGCTGGACTTGTTGAGCGAAGCGCGGCACGCGTACCAAACCGGTGACTATGCTGCAGCGATCGTCTATTTGTTCAGCTACCAGTTGGTGCAACTCGATCAGTCACACCGGATTCGCCTCAGTAAAGGCAAGACGAATCGTCAATATCTATTCGAATTGCGATCGGAACCACGCCTGCGTGAAATCCTGGCGGAGACCGTGCTCGTTTTCGAGGATGTCTATTTCGGTCACTATGAGCTGCACCGCGAAAGATTTGACGCGTGTTGGAATCAACTGGACGAATTCGAAAGGCTGGTACGCGTCAGCGCAGTTCAACTTGGCACTGCCAGCCAAGTGGCCACGCTGTTGCTAATTGCCATATGCTGTTTGACCGCCGTCGGTTGTGGCAAGTCCGAGAAGTTGAGCACACGGTACGGGCGGGCGCGCGGCGCGGGTTCCCAAAGTATCAACGGCCTGTCGGTGTTCGCCGGTATGTACGAACAGGTCGGCTGCCAAGTGACAACCTGGCGACGATTGTCGCCCAAACTGGACCGGCAGCAAGTGATTGTGTGGGCACCGGATCGTTATACGCCGCCAACATCGACCGAGATCAACTACCTCAATAACTGGTTGTCTGTTCCCGGTAGAACGCTGGTCTACATCGGACGCGACTACGATGGCGCAACCGACTACTGGCGCGATGTCTTGCCGTTAACGGCGGCTGATGAACGACTGGGCGTGCGCAATGAGGCAGCTCGGGCCGCGGCAGCCGACGAGGATCGGCGCGAGAGGCTCAGTGAATCCGCCACCTGCACCTGGTTCGATATCGAATCAGACCAGGATGTGCCGCCACCGCATCGCTTGGCTGGTCCGTGGGCCGATTCGATCGATGCCCAGAATGTCGAACTCGTCGTAAATCGACGCTGGCAGTTGCCTAACATCGACGAAGACACCGACTGGGGCGGTAGTTTGCAGTCCACGGCGCTATTGACTGCGGATGATCGGCTCGTCCTAGGACGTTTGACACGCGACACGTGGGAAGACAGTCAAATTCTGATCGTGCCAAACGGATCTTGGCTGCTCAACTCGCGACTGGTTAACCGAGAGCATCGACGCTTGGCTCAACAGGTTATCGATGAGAGCTGGACATTGGATCGCGTTTGCTTTCTGGAGAGCGACGATCAGGAACTTGTTGTTTCCGATCGCGACACGAACCCGCCGCTCATACTGCAAATGTTCACGGTCTATCCAGCCAACGTACTCATGTTACACGTGGTGTTTCTGGGTATGTTGTATTGCATCAGCGTCTACCCGATTTTCGGGCTTCCAAAAACATTGCCGCCGGATGAGGTTTCCGACTTTGGCAAACACGTTACGGCAGTAGGCGAGTTGCTGGAGAAGGGGCGCGACCGAAGCTACGCGCGGGCACTGGTGGACCAGTATCGCGAGAAAATCGCCAATCGCGACAAGACCAAGCCGACGAACTGACGGAGCTATCTCGAGGACTACGAGACTTTCACGATGAATATTTCTCAGCCTGAAGGCGGGTCGCCGTTTGCGAATCAGCCGTTGGAGTTTCCTTGTAATCACTGCGGTCGATTGCTGCGAGTGGCTGCGGCAGTGACCGGCGCTGTGAAGTGTCCGGCCTGTCAGTCGGTCCAGTTACCGCCCGGTCGGGGCGCGGCACTGGGTGCACAAGCGAATTCCGCCCCGGTCATTTCGGCGACGACTGACGCGCCGGCGACAGTTGAAACAGCGCCTGCTGAAGCGAGTCCTTCGCCGGGCGAGCGACAGGCAATTGTCGCCGAAGTTCGCGATCCAGTGCTCAGCAAGCCAGCGCCGGCGATGTCGATGCACCTGTCACGGCAGAATCCCGCCGAGGCCCACCATCGCACGGAAACGCGCGAGCTGTTCGAACGCATTCTCGACGAAGTTGGCAAAATCTACGTCGGGCAGGATGAGCTTGTCTTGGGCACCTTGATCGCGTTGTTCTCGAGCGGACACGTTTTAATTGAAAGCGTTCCCGGTTTGGGCAAGACCCTGTTTGTGCGGACGCTGGGCCGCGTGCTTGGCTGCAACTTTGGCCGCATCCAATTTACGGCGGACTTGATGCCGTCAGACATTACAGGTGCGCCGATCTTTGACATGAAGACGCAAGAGTTTCGTTTTCGGCCCGGCCCCGTGTTCACTCAACTGCTGCTGGCCGACGAAATCAATCGCTCGCCCGCCAAGACTCACGCCGCCTTGTTGGAGACCATGCAGGAATATCGCGTCACGATCGATGGCGTCAGTCACCCCGTGTCGCGTCCCTTCTTGGTCCTGGCAACACAGAATCCTATTGAGTCGGAAGGTACCTACAATCTGCCGGAGGCTCAGTTGGACCGCTTCATGTTCAAACTGATTGCCAGCTATCCGAATCAGCAAGAAGAAGCGAACATCCTGCTGCTACACTCGGGTCAGGGCGACATCAATCGCCGCTTGGAACAAGATGTTCAGACGGTGACGAATCCTGATGAGATTCTGCGCGTGACGGTCTCCAACGCCGATGTGCGTGTAGATGAGCGACTGGTGGGCTACATCAATCAGATCGTGCGGCTGACACGCGAATGGCCGCAGTTTCACATGGGCGCGTCCCCTCGTGCAGGTATTGCCCTGATGCAGGGTGCCCGGACACTGGCAGCTTTCAACGGTCGCGATTATGCGACGCCCGATGA
>JAGQPK010000224.1 GCA_020426755.1 Planctomycetales bacterium | reverse complement strand
TGCGTTTTTCAGATCGCGAGACCGATGTCGATGTGAAGCAGTTGGATGCGATCGCCGATTATTGGCGCACCGTGCGTGAGTTCTACACACCGTTCGAAAGCCCCGTGCTGCCCGCTACGGCCGATCTATACGAACATGAGATGCCGGGCGGACAGTACACGAATCTCTATCAGCAGGCGCGAGCGCTTGGGCTGGTCGATCAATGGACGCGCATCTGCCATGTCTACGCGCAAGTCAACGAAATGTTCGGCGACATCGTAAAGGTAACGCCCACATCCAAAGCCGTGGGCGATATGGCATTGTTCATGGTCGCCAACGATCTCAGTCCCGAAGATGTGATCTCCGGCGACCGTGAGCTCGCCTATCCCGCCTCCGTTCTCGACCTGATTGGCGGCAACATGGGACAGCCACCAGGCGGCTTTCCGGCACAAGTGCAGCAACGACTGCTCAAGGAGCGGCAACCGGTGGTCGGTCGTCCGGGTGAATCGATGCCGCCAGCCGATTTCATGGCGACACGAGCGAAATTGCAGGAACTGCTCGGCTATGAACCGTCGCAACAGGAAGTGCTTTCAAGTTTGCTCTACCCCAAAGTCTTCCAGGAATTCGCGGAGCATCGCAAGCACTACTACGACCCGAGCGGGCTACCAACGAATGCGTTCTTCTACGGGCCCGACCCCGGCGACGAAATCTCGCTCGACTTGGAGCCTGGCAAAACGCTGATCATCAAGTACCTGACGACCGGCGAGCCACACGCGGATGGACGACGCACCGTATTCTTTGAAGTCAACGGAATTCCGCGCGACGTTTCCATTCAGGATCACTCGCAGGAACCGCTCACACCCGCCGCCGTCAAAGCCGATCCAGGCGATCTCAAGCAAGTTGGTGCTGCGATGCCCGGCATGGTGGTCACGGTCGCAATCCAAGTTGGCGATGCGGTGAAGAAGGGCCAAAAGCTGCTCAGCATCGAAGCGATGAAGATGGAGACGTCGATCAACGCGGAGGCTAGTGGCATCGTGACCGAACTGCTCGTCAAACCTGGCAGCCAAGTGGAAACTGGCGACCTGTTGGTGAAAATTGAGTAACGTCGATTAGCCGAGCCGATAGCTAGAGCGCCTGCGTGAAATTCGTGACGTCGTGGTAAAGTAGACCGTGCATGGACAGGCTCGGTTGCTTAGAAAGTAGAGCGTTGCACGTGACGAGCATTGATCTGCATCGAGTACGCGACGAGACCTTTGTTCGAGAGATTGACTTCCACTGGGAGTTAGCGTCGACGAACGATCAGGCGCTTAAGTGGGCGGAGGAGGAATCGATCGTCACGCCGCTGCTGGTATTGGCTGACAAGCAAACGCAGGGACGCGGTCGAGGCCCGAATCGCTGGCTCTCGTCGCCCGGATCGCTAACTTTCTCACTGCTCTTACCGTTGGACGGAATTCCGGCGGACCGCCTACCGCAGATTTCCTTGACGGTCGGCCTGGCGATTTGTCAGGCCCTGGAGACCTTCGCGCCGCTGGCTGACTTGGCCATCAAATGGCCCAACGATGTCTACCTGAATGAAAAGAAGGCTGCCGGAATCTTGATCGAGATGCCGCCGCGTCGGCCTCCGCATGGCGTGATCGGTGTGGGTATCAACGCGAACAATTCGTTGACCGACTACGACGCCGATGTCCAGAGCAAGAGCGTCTCGCTGATCGATGCGATTGAACAGGAAGTGGACTTGAGTGACCTGCTCATCACCTGCCTTGACCATCTCGACCGATATCTGAACTTACTGCGTGAAAACCCGACGGCGATTGTCGATCAATGGCGCGCCTACCACTTGCTTGAGGGTCGGCAAGTGGAAGTCGACGCGTACGGTGATCGCATCCGGGGCGTTTGCGACGGCATCGATCCCGACGGCGCGTTGCGCGTTGTCACGCCGAGTGGGTTGCAACGATGCATCGGTGGCATCGTGACGGACTTTGAACGGCGTGAGCTCTAAAGATAAATTCGCCCAAAGCCGCCAGCCGCGGTTTTCAGAGATCGACGCGATTGAGGAATGATGATATCTGATTTCTGATTTTTGAACGGGAATGGACTCACACGCGGCTCGTCTCAGTTCCTCAATCAAAGATCCGAAATCAACATTCCGAAATCAATCTCTGCGCCAGGACAAACCGACGCTAACGCGTTGCGGCGAACTAGTTCCGGTTGCGGCGAGCGACGACGTGACGAACTACCGACGGACCGTTCATTGTCCGTCATGGGCTACAGTTTCTCTACCTGCCACCTTGAGCCGAGAGAGGACTGATGATGCTGCGCTACATGTTGATTCTCTGCAACGTGTTGTTGTTCACCGCCACCGCGTATGCGGTGGATCCTGCCGAAATCAGAGCCAAAGTCAAGCAGCACGAAGCCGAGGTGAAACGTCGGCAAGCTGAAATGCAGAGAAAGTTTCAAACCCGCACCACTTCCTCCAATCCCAGGGCCCAAGCGGCCCGAGACAAATACCGAAGTCTCCAAGCCGCGCGTGAGGCTCAGAAGCCTCGTCAACCTACGGCGCAAGAACTCCGAGCACAGATGGCGGCGGCACCGCGTCCAGACGTTTGCCTGGAAACGTTTATCCTTGCCGTGCGTCACGCAAATTCAATGTCCCAAATTCTGCCGCTCTTGGCCAAGCAACATCAAGAGAGATACAAGCGCGAACTGGTGCAATGGGATCCGGCGGAGGCACAAAAACGCCGCGCCGAACAATTAAGAGAAGGCTGGCTGCCCAAAGAACTAATCATTCGTGCCACGAGCCACCCCTATGCTGGCGAACTCGAGCGTCACAAGGACATGGCCAACCACTACTACGGGATTCACAGCATGAAGCTCGATGGCACGATGATGAGGATCCACGCCTATAGCCATCCTGGTGACATTACGTTGTCATCTGGCGAGCGTCCGACCGCATATTTCGGCATGCAGTTCGAAGACGGTGTCTGGCGTTTCGCCGAGTACAGCTTTACGCTGACCGTATTTCATTGATTCTGGACAGATCAGACAAATCCGTGTCATCCGTGTCATCCGTGTCATCCGTGGTTACCGGGTAGTGAACTGGATATTCGCCAAGCCGACTTCGCGGGCAACGTCATACACGTCCACGACATCGCCAAGCTGCACGTCCGGGTCAGGATGGATGACCACCGGCAGCTCGGCGCGAATACTGGCCAATGTCTTCAGTCGCGCATCCAATTGAGCAGGTGAGTCGACGGCTTGACCGTTAAGAGTCCACGCAATTCCCTGCCCCGCGCGCTGCAGGCGAATCACGATCTTTTCGAAATCTTCCTCGCGGAGATCCGCGGCAACACCTGCCCCACTTGGCGCTGTCAATTCACTTGGCAGCAGTTGCTCCATCCTCTGAAAACTGGCCGTCACCACGAAGAAAATCAGCAGCAAGAACACGACATCGATCATCGGCGTCATGGCCGCGTCGGGGCGTCCTGTGGATCGGTTCTGACTAGTGGGAATGCGCACGCGACGACTCCCCGGCAGTTGCTGTGCTGCGTCCATCCGCCACGACAGCAAAACTCACTTTACTAATGCCTACCTTCACGGCTTGCGACAGCAGCGGTTCAACCAACTGGTATTCGACGTGCCGATCACACCGGATTCGCAACTCCAACATGCCCTGCTGCCGTTGCTGCTCGCTCCGCAGAAGACCCGACAATTGTTCGGCGCTCACAGGGTCCGCTGCTAACCAAAGTTCGCCGTCAGCGGTTACTGTCACAGTCATGCGCGGAGCATTATCGGCCAGTGCAGGCTGGCCGCTGATCGCATCCGGCAATTCGACTGCGATGCGATGCTCGCGTTGAGCCAAATGATTCGACAGCAGAAAGAAAATGATCAGCAAGAATACGACGTCGATCATCGGCGTCATGTTGAAGCCGATTGGCAAGTGACGCAATCTTGGCAGCACGCGCATCGGGCAAACCCCTACGAGTTTCGAGGCGCGGCGGAACGCACCGGTGGTGCAACGGCAAGTCGTCGTCGCAAGGGCCGCGTGACGTGCTGGATGACGTAAGTCGCCTCGGCCACCAGCTGGTCCACTCGATTACGCAGGATCGCGTAGGCACCTAGCGATGGAATTGCGACAACCAAGCCGGCAACCGTGGTAACCAACGCTTGATAGATGCCTTCTGCCAAATCGCCGGCACCCGCCGCTCCTTGCGAAACGGCAACTTGGCGAAAAGCCAAGATCATGCCCGTTACGGTACCCAGCAGGCCGAGCATTGGCGCGATGTTGCCGATCACAGCAAGGTACTCGATCTTGCGTAGCAGCGCGGCGGCCTGCTCTGCCAACGCATCTTCAAACGCCTTCTCAATCGCTGGCCAACCACCATCGCGTTCTGCCAAGCCTTGGAGAATAATGAACGATAGAAAACTGGGATGTTCCTGACAGGAAGCTTCCGCCGCAGCCACCTTACCGTTGGCGAAATGCTCGGCAAGTTCCGCCTGTAACGCATCCGGCACTAACTCTTGACGACGAATTGTCAGCAGATGATCGATGACTAGATAGCAGCCGGTCATCGACAGCGCAATGATGGCGACCATGATGGCGATGCCGAAGGCGCCACCGGCGAAAATGATTTCCAACATAGGCGATTACCGTGATGAGGCGGATTGGCAAAACGATGAGTGTAATACAAGCCGGGCGGCTCAGCGAGGCACGGCCGCAATTAGGGACGCGTCTGCAATCGCGCCGCTTCGTCTTCATGTCCTTGCTCGCGCAGAAGTCGCGCGGCCGCGGTCCGACACTCCGTCGCCAAAGGTGCCGGAGTGTAGGGATGCCACGCCGCCAGCAAGTAGGCGAGCACAGCGTCGTCGGTCCTTTCGAGTCGTTGCCAGGCCTGTGCCAACGAAACTGCCGGGCCGCCGCGCAGATCGTCGGGCATCTCGCGCCATTCTGCATCCCAGCGTTCGACGTCCGCGACGTTCGCCCGTACGATCTGGGCGCGCCACTGCTGGGCTGCCGCCAGTTGCCGCACGGTCGCTGATTCATCGCGCAATAATTCGCGCAGAGTTCTTTCGGCCTCCGCCTGTTGATTGCCCGCCCACAGCCAACTGGCAGCCAATAGCCGCGCGGCCGGACGTTTGTCGTGCAGCCAATCATTCCAGGGACCACGCCGTGCATCGGCGGGTACATCAGCGGTCCATGTCAGTGGGATGACAGGCCAAAAACGAGACTCGTTGTTTTCCGTGACGATGGCCAAAAAGATCTTGGCGGCGGAGGTCGGTTGATTGAGTGACATTTGACAGCGGACGAGGCTCGCCGCCAATTCCTCTTTGACCCAGCTGCGTGCTTCCTCGCGAAAGGCGGCTTGGTATTTCTCAGCCGCTTGATCGAATTCGCCCGCTGCCAACAATGCGTCAGCCTGTTGATGAGCTTCCGAGCGGTCGTAGGTTACCTGTAACAGCCGGTCCGCACTGGCCTTCACGACGCGCCCGGCGGCATTCTTCAATTGCACCTCGCGTGCCGTATAAGCGACGATCTCGCCACGCCACTCAATGCGCTCGCCACGGTCGTTCTGCCACCGGACTCGATCTTCGCCAGGTACGCCGGCCGTTGCGACCAGAACGCAGACGAGCGACCAAAGCGGTACCAGGTTCGAGTTGCCGCCGTACCGGTGCTTCATCGTCGTTCCCCTAAGGTCGAGACGTCGATGTAGACGTGCTGCCCGCCGTTTTGTCGTGCCAGCCGCACGAGAAAGTTGTCGTGCCGAGTCTGCGGGCCGAACCCAAACTCAATTGCGTTCACGGCGCTACCGTTGTTCCAGCGTCGGACCTGTTGGAGTTCCGCCGGTGTCAGCTCCGGCTCGTCCGCATCGGTCAAGAAGAAGACGACGTCCGGATGGAGTCCAAGCGCCATGCGAAGCGGCTCCAGATGCCTTGTGCTACCGCTGGCCGAGATGCCTTGGATGAAACGCGCAGCGGCGGCCTTGGAAGCTTCGGTGCCCCACACCAGACTGGGCGAACCCGAGCGGACTCGAAACACGTGCGGTTCTTCGTTGTAGAAGATGATTTGAAACTGATTCGTGTCATGCAAATCCTGCAAACTCGCGATCAACTCCGCCTTGGCTGCCGCCAGCGGTCTCCCGCCAAAGCCGGCCATACTGCCGGACCGATCGAACACGTAAATGAAGTTGCTGCCCGTGCCCGACGTGCCGAATACACTCGTTCGCACCCGCGCCGTCATGGCACCGAGCTGCGATTGTCCCGTGGCCTGCCCGGCAGCGCTAGGCATGTCCAGCGAGCCACTCAGTCCCAGATCGTCGCCGGCTGTTGGCAGCACCGAACTCAGATCGATTTGCTGAGCAGCCTGTGTTGGCAGCGCCGCGGCAAGAGAACTGCCGTTCGCCGTCATCGATTCGTTGACTGCGTTCGAGTTTGCGGCGGCATCTTCGTATTGCGTTTCTTCCCCATCTTCTCGTACGAGCGCGACGCCGACTAAGCGATCTTCTTCCGCTCCAGTGCCAGCTGTCGGCGCCGACCGGAGCAGATACCCGAGAGTCAGCAGCAGCAAGCAATGGATCCCGCAGGAGACAGCCCACGCGGGCAGAGGTCGCCGTGAGAACGCCGTTCCCCGCGCAGTCGCCATTCCGGATTGCTGCAAATCCACCTATTGTGCCTCCTCTCCCGTCCACGCCAATCAGGCCGCTCCCGCACCTCGCGGTAAATCGTCGCTTCAACGTTTGCGGCGAAATCCGTATAATCGAGCGATTGTCGACCGCCAATCCGTCAATGACGAAGGTGGCGCTCCATTGACACACTGACCATTGACACACTGAGATGGTGCGCACGGCACTGGCCGCACCGCTCGTTCATTTTAACGGCCCGTTCGTGCCCGGAGAATCTAGGTTTGAAAATCGTCACTTACCCGCACCCGACACTCCGACACGTCTCAAAGCCGATTCGTCGCCTGGATGCGGAACTCCGCCAGCACATCCAAGAGATGTTCGATCTGATGTATGCCGCGAAAGGGATCGGTTTGGCTGCCAACCAGGTCGACCTGCCGCTGCGGTTCTTCATTTGTAATCTGGCTGGCGAGCGTGGTCAGGGCGAGGAACTCGTGTTTCTCAATCCGGTCTTGAGTCGCCATAAGGGCCAGTCAATTCGCGAAGAAGGCTGCTTGAGCATGCCGGGACTTTACGCACCCGTGCGACGACCGGAAACGGTTCACTTGGAGGCCTATGGGCTGGATGGCAGCGCGATTAGCTTGGATTTAGACGAGATGATGGCGCGTGTCGTGCAACACGAAGTCGACCATTTGGACGGAGTGCTGTTCACCGACCGCCTGTCCGACACGGTTGAAATGGACGTGAAGCCGATGCTTTATGAGTTTGAACTGGACTACGAAAGCCGCCAACACACGGGTGAAATCCCAGACAATGGCGTCATCGCCGCGCGTCTCGCGGAACTGGAAGAGCAGTACGCGATTCTCAGCTAGGGACTTATCAGTACTGCAGGTGAGCTGCGAACACGTTCGCCGAAACGCGTTCGCGTCGGTTCAACATTTGCCGGACACCGCGGCCAGCGCGTTACGGCGGACTACCTGCAACTTCACGCACGAGAAAGCCGAACGATGCGGATCCTCATGATGGGCACGGGCCCGTTCGCCGTGCCCACCTTTCGAGCACTTCTGGCGTCCGAGCATCAGGTGCTCGGGCTAGTCACGCGCCCCGTGCCACCTCCGTCAAGTCGCAATCGGGGACCGTCCCCGCCGAACCCCATGCGCGAAGTGGCGGAAGCAGCGAACCTCCGCGTCGAAGCGCCTGACTCGATTAACGAGCCGGACGTTCA
>JAGQPK010000223.1 GCA_020426755.1 Planctomycetales bacterium | reverse complement strand
CGACTGCCTTCATGTTGGGCTCGGCCTCGCTGGTATTTTTCCCCGACGATCATCCCAGCTGGGAAGGTTTGGCGCGTGCCGAAGTATCTGCTCAGCAAGAGAAAGCGCCGCGCGTCGCCGGTCCGCTCGATTGGAACCAATGGGGCGGCGATTCCGCACGCAACAACACGCCGGAAGGTACCAACATCCCTATCGACTGGAATATCGGCTCATTCGACCGCAAGACGGGCGAATGGAACAAAGAGAAAGCCAAGAATATTAAATGGGTCGCGCGGCTTGGCAGCCAATCATATGGCAATCCTGTCGTCGCCAATGGCTACGTGTTTGTCGGCACCAATAACGGAGCTGGGAACATCAAACGTTACCCGTCCAGCGTCGACTTAGGTTGCCTCGTGTGCTTCCGTGAATCCGACGGCAAATTCATGTGGCAGCATTCGGCCGAAAAGTTACCAACGGGTCGTGTGCACGACTGGCCGCTACAGGGCATCTGCGCATCGCCGCTGGTCGAAGGCGACCACGTTTACATCGTGACCAACCGCGGTGAAGTCGCCTGCCTGGATATCAACGGCTTCCACGACAAAGAAAACGACGGCGTCTACAAGGAAGAGTCGGTCGTCGACGAGAATGAATCCGACGTTGTCTGGGTCTACAACATGATGCAGACGCTGGGCGTCTCACAGCACAATATGTGCAGTTGTTCGGTGACGACGTACGGAGATCTCTTACTGGTTAACACGTCGAATGGTCTCGATGAGACGCACTTGAATCTGCCGGCACCGAACGCTCCCAGCTTCATCTGCATGAACAAGCACACGGGTGAAGTCTACTGGACAGATAAGTCGCCCGGTCTCAATATTCTTCACGGCCAATGGTCGTCCCCCTGTATCGCGGAACTGGGCGGTGTGCCGCAAGTCATCTACGGCGGCGGTGACGGCTGGATCTATAGCTTCCGCTGTGACCGCGGCAAGGATGGAAACCCGGAACTGCTTTGGAAGTTCGATGCGAATCCCAAAGAGTCCAAGTGGGTGCTTGGCGGACGTGGCACTCGTAACAATATCATCGCCACGCCCGTCGCGCATGACGGTTTAGTGTATGTGGCAGTTGGCCAGGACCCGGAACACGGTGAAGGCGTTGGCCACCTGTGGTGTATCGATCCCACCAAACGAGGCGACGTGAGTCCGCAGTTGGCAGTGCTCGTGTCCGACCGCACAAAACCGATTGAACACAAGCGAATTCAAGCAGTCGAACCGGAACAAGGCGAGGTCGCGATCGACAATCCGAACTCGGCAGTTGTGTGGCACTACGATCGTCAGGACCAAGACGGCGACGGCGAGTTCTCGTTCGAGGAAACGATGCACCGCAGCATCGGCACCGTCGCCATTAAGAACAACCTGTTGTATATCTCCGACTTCAGCGGATTGTTTCATTGCTTGGACGCGAAGTCCGGCAAGGTGCACTTCACCTACGATATGTTGGCGGCCGCCTGGGGATCGCCGTTGATCGTCGAGGACCATGTCTACATTGGGGATGAAGACGGTGACGTCGCGATCTTCGATTTGGATCCGACGGCCAACGAACCGATCGCTGAAATCAACATGGGCAACTCGGTTTACAGCACGCCCATCGTCGCCAACAATGTGCTCTACATCGCGAATAAGACGCACATCTTCGCCATTGCAGAGGACAAGTAAGGCGTACCACTCGTATGAAAAATCGATCGCTCAGCCGGGCGATCGATTCGCATTCCAGGTTGTCATCGACCACGGTCACTCGGAAGTCAGTTGTAGTCATGCCCAAGACAGTTCTCGACGTTGGCAATTGCGCTCCCGACCATGCAGCCATCCGGCGTATGCTGACGAACAATTTCGACGTCACTGTGTTGCAAACCGACCAGGCGCAGGACACGCTCGAACTGCTGGCGAAACAGCCGGTTGACCTGATCCTGGTGAACCGCAAGTTAGATTGCGACTATAGCGACGGCATGCGGATCATCGAACAGTTGAAGGGCGATCAGCGCTACTCATCCATTCCCGTGATGCTAGTGACCAACTACGAGGACCATCAGGACCAAGCCGTTTCGGTCGGAGCGTTGCGTGGCTTTGGCAAACTCGCCCTATCCGCGCCGGAAACACTAGCCAGTCTCGGACAAGTGCTCAACTGACGCGTGGCCCATGATCGCGCGTCCCATAATTCGGTGACCATGAATTGGCCTCGCAGCACGAATCGAATGCAGCGTGTGCAAACGCCGATGATCCCCATCGTCGGTGAATGGATTGCACAACATCCCGGCACGATCTCGCTTGGACAAGGCATTGTCCACTACGACCCGCCCGCAGAAGTTGCCCAAGCGGCGGCCGCCGCCGCTCGCGAACAGCCACGCGTACACCGCTATGGACTCGTGCGGGGCATTCCTGAACTGCTGACGGCTTTAGAGAGCAAGCTGCACGCTGATAACGGCATCGCATTGGGCTCCCGCGCGACGATTGTCACTACCACCGGGTCGAACATGGGTTTTCTCCAAGCCGTCCTGGCGATTGCAGACGTCGACGACGAGATCATTCTGCTCAGCCCTTTCTATTTCAATCATGAGATGGCGATCGACATCGCAGGTTGCCGCGCCGTCACCGTTGCCACCGACGATGATTATCAAATTGATTTTGCGGCGTTGGAACAAGCGATCACGCCGCGCACGCGCGCGATTGTAACCGTTTCGCCCAGCAACCCGACGGGCGCGGTGTATTCGCAAGCAGCACTTACGCGCGTCAATCAGCTCTGTCGTGAGCGGCAGATCTATCACATCAGCGACGAAGCTTACGAGTACTTTGTGTATGACGAGCAGCCGCATTTTTCGCCAGGTTCCTTGCCGGACGCTCACGAACACACGATTAGCCTCTATTCACTCTCGAAGGCCTACGGAATGGCTGGTTGGCGAGTCGGCTACATGGTTGTGCCGACTCATTTGGAAACCGATCTAAAAAAGATCCAAGACACGAACTTGGTGTGCCCGCCGATCATCAATCAGTTCGCTGCAGTCGCGGCGTTAAACTGTGGTCGCGAATGGTGTCGACAACAGGTCGCGGACTTCCCGGTGGTGCGTGAGATCGTACTGCATGAATTGGCGCAACTGGGGGACCGCTGTCGAATTCCACGCCCCAGCGGTGCCTTTTATGTTTTGGCTCAGTTCGACACAACGCGCACCGATCTCGATTTGGTGGAACAACTGATTCGTCAGTTCGGTATTGCCGTGATGCCAGGTAGCACATTCGGTACGACGCAGGGCTGCAGTTTGCGAATCGCGTACGGCGCATTGGATCGCCAGACCGTCGCCGAGGGCATGGGGCGCCTTGTCCGTGGTCTCAACCAACTTCTAACTTCCTAACGCAGATTGGAATCCCATGCAGATCGTCGCCGTGCAGTTGGACATCGTGTGGGAGAATCGCGACGCCAACCATCAGCGAGTTAACTCATTGCTAGATGATATGGCGCTGAATGCAGCTGAGGATCGGCTAATTGTTCTGCCGGAAATGTTCGATGTCGGCTTCAGCATGAATGTGGCAGCGACCGCGCAAACGCCGGCGCGTGAATCCGAAGCGTTTGCCCGAGCACTGGCCAGGCGGCATCAATCGACAGTGCTGGCTGGAGTCGTCGGCCCGTGCAGCGGGCAACAAGCGTCAAATGAAGCTGTGGCGTTTGACCCGCACGGCGATGAGTTGGTTCGATACCGCAAGTTGCAGCCGTTTACACCAGCGGGTGAAGATCAGCACTACGGCCATGGTGATAGTCACCGACAATTCAAGCTGGGTGGCTTCGCCGTGACTCCTTTCATTTGCTATGACCTGCGATTCCCTGAGCACTTCCGCCGCGCCGCTGGCGACGGCAGCAACCTGTTCATCGTGATCGCTTGTTGGCCCGCTCGTCGATCCGAGCATTGGGCCAGACTGTTGCAGGCCCGCGCCATTGAGAATCAGTCGTTCGTCTTGGGTGTCAATCGCTGCGGATCCGATCCGGCACTTCAATACGACGGTCGTAGTATGCTGATCGACCCGCTGGGCACGATCCTGTTCGAGGCCGATGCGCGTGAGCAAGTACTGACGGCGAGCATCGACGTGACCACAGTCGACGAGTGGCGCACGCAATTCCCCGCACTTCGCGACATGGGGCCGATCTAACTCAAAAAGCACTCTCGCGCCGGAACTCGCGCGCATTAGTTAGCCGAAAGGCGCAACCCGCAGTTCTCAGGATTGGTAGACAAGTACTCTTGCTCCTCGTGCTCGTAATCCTACTCGAACTCGTACTCCGACGAAGCTACAACGACCTTGAATCAGGCGCAATCCACCGTCAGCCAAATCTGCATGGCCTGTATTTGGTTTCACGAGTAATCGGAGTTTCGTTGCCGGCGTGTCGATTTAGCGTCTTGCTTTTTTGAATCCGATTCTTCATAAAGTCGACATTGCACACCACCGCGGCCTCCCGAATCCCGCGGAACTTGACATCATGCGCCGAACCGCTGGGGCCAGAAGCGGGATTGGCGTCCTCTCTTAATTTCAAACGAATGCATGTCACGTGTGTGGCCGTCATTTCGACGACTACATCATTTACTTCAGGGGAGATTCACTATGAGCGTGCGTCGTGGCACAAGCTGCAAACTATCTTTATTCCAGCGTCTTTCCCGTGTCACCGCGATGGCACTAATGACCACGGGACTACTGAGCGGTGTTGCTTCCACCGGAAGTGCTCAAACTCTGCTGGGTTATTGGATGTTCGAAGAGAGCGACATCGGTGACGATGCCGTGGATTCCTCCGAAAACGGCCTCAATGGCATTTACGAAGGTGACGTGGTACTCGGCGTGGAAGGTGCGCCAGGGTTTGGCAACGGCGCCGAGTTCGATGGCGCTACCGCACAAGTTTTGATCGGCCCGGGCGACGAGAACGGACTGGGCGAGCTCACCGAGAGCTTTACCGTGATGGCGTGGATCTACCCCACGCAGTTTTCTCACAAGAATCGTGTGATGGGTGGATCGCCCGTCGGTGGTGGTTGGGGTTGGGGCACGGTCCAAGATAGCTTGGAGATTACGACCTACGGCGTGAAGGACTACGATCAGCCGGTGCCACTCGATCTGGATACCTGGACTCACGCCGCCATCGTCTTGGACGCCGACTTCCAGGCAAACTTCTACGTGAACGGCGAATACATTGGCACCCAGAGCCATCCAGCGCCCGGCAATCCTGTCGGCAACAACTGGTACATCGGCGCGTCGTGTTGCGCTGGCGAGTTCTTTGAAGGCAAGCTGGACGAAGTCGGCGTATTCGAGGGAGAATTGACCGAAGAACAGATTAAGAATGCCATGAACTTTGGCGTGTCGAACTACAATGGGAAAGTGGACAATCCACGCGCACGTTTAGACGACGGCACGCTGACGGATCCTATTGAGCGTCGCAATTACGTTCACGACGTGCTGAAGACCTGGATCGGCGATTCGAATTTCGACGGCGAGTTTGATTCGAGCGACTTTGTACTCGTGTTCACCGCGGGTCAATACGAAGACGGAGTTGCCGGCAATTCGACGTGGGTCACGGGCGATTGGGACGGCGACCATGAGTTTGGGTCGAGCGATTTCGTGGCAGCATTCGCTGACGGCGGGTTCGAGCAAGGTCCGGTCGCAGCCGTCTCGGCAGTTCCCGAGCCGTCCAGTTTGGTGCTGTTGGCGATCGGTGGCCTGTTGGCCGTTCGCCGCCGCTCACGCGTCTAGGCCAAGGCTTCTAATTCATACGAGCAAGCACGGAACTCGAACATCGCGAGTTTCGTGCCGCTGAGCTTCGTAAAAAGCGGCAGCTGCGCGGCCGCACTCCAAAGATATCGTCAGCAGAACGATGCCATCCGTGAAATCAGTGACATCCGTGGCCAAAGTGACATCCGTGGCCAAAGTGACATCCGTGGCCAAAGTGACATCCGTGGCCAAGATGACATCGGTGGCGATCTTATTCTTCGATCGCCTCTTTCACCTTTTGCACGAAGTGAGGCGTCTTGCCGGACTTGGAAAGCTCTTCGGCCTTCTTGTCGGCTTCATCCTTTTCGGTGAATTCGTAGAGCGCCACGCGCTTGAGTGATTGGTTGAAGACGCCCCAGAAGAGCTTCATGCGCACGTCAGCGACGGCCTTCGCTCGACTAGCACGCGGGGCAGCCTTTTTCTTAGCAGCCTTCTTCTTGGGTGCCTCTTTCTCGGCTGCTTCCGCTGCTTCAGCTTCTGCTCGCAACTCTTTTCGATTTACGATTTTGCGCGCCATGCTCAGTCAATCTGTCTAACGACGAAATAGGGGCAATCTCAGCAATGCCACTTCCGGTAAGGTGGGTGGCTCATGGACCGAAACAATATACCCGAATTCACTCGTCACCGGAAGGGCGGCCCGTGTCGTCCCGGCGCCGGTATTCGGCGCGACGCTCGGCGTAGCTATCGCGGTCGGGCAAATCGAGCGCATCCACCGGCAACGACTGTTGGGCAGCTGAGAACATCTGCTCGAGAAAATGTCGGCACCATCCACATCCAGTTCCGGCGCCCTCGCACTGGCTTAATTCGGCCGCTCGCCGCGGCCTTTCGATGCGCAGGTAGTTCCAGATCTTCCTCCGCGAGACATGAAAACAAAGACAAACGTCGTCATCAGGGTCCATGTTTGAGTTCTTTCGCGAACGATCTAAGTGATCTATCGAATGCGTCTGATCAGTCTGAATTCGTGGCCAGTTTCCATGCGATGCGACACGCCGCGTGGAATTGTTCGAGATCCAGCTGTTCATCCACGGTATGTTGACCGAGCTGTCCGCAGCCCAGTGTAACCGTGGGAATACCGCGTGCCGAAAGCCAGTTGGCATCTAGCCCACCGTTCGTGATGGCCAACTCGGGCTGTAGGTCGCAAGCGACCACTGCAGCCGACGCGGCTTGTACGGGCGGGTCCTGAGGAGCAAGCTGAAACGATTCGTAGTCCAGCCGCCCACTGATCTCAACCGTGGCTGCTTGACCATCCACATTCTTCACGCTCGCGGCCGCATCGCGGAATTCCCGTTCGATCTGCGCAATGATCTGCTGGCGAAACTGTGGATCGTGACTCCGCGCTTCAGCGCGCACGCGCACACAGTCGGTAACGACATTCGTAGCAGCACCACCCTGGATGACGCCGACATTACTCGTGCCGTTGCCACCTGGCTGCTGAATCAATCCGTGCCAGCCGCCGTCATGTAGCCGCGCGATGGCCTTGGCGGCAACGGCAATCGCGCTGATGCCACGTTCCGGCGCGCCGCCGGCGTGGCTCGCTTTGCCATGAATCGTGATCTCGAAGCGGTAGCCGCCTGTGGCACCGATCGTCAACTTATTCGCAGCACCACCATCCCAGTTGAACGCCATGCGCGGTTTGCCCAACATACCGAGGCTCAAGTTCCGCGCGCCGTGCAATCCAATCTCTTCCTGCACGGTCCACAGGAATGTCAGCGGTGGATGTGGCAGATCTTCGCGCAGCAGCCGCAGCGCGGTTTGCAACAGGACGGCAGTTCCCGCACGATCATCCGCCCCCAATCCCGTGTGGGGATCGCGTGACGAGATGAACTGGCCGCGCCGCACGGGTTGGCAGCCCACACAGATCGGCACGGTATCCAGATGTGCCATGAGCATGCGGCGATCGCCCGACTTTGTCCCCGGCAGACGCCAAACTAGATTTCCGGTTTGGCCTTTGAGCACGGAACGCTGATGCGCTTTGTCCGTGGCGAACTGATCCGCTTTGGCACCGGCATCGATCAACGTCTGCTGCACAAATTGGCTGACGGCCAACTCTTGA
>JAGQPK010000222.1 GCA_020426755.1 Planctomycetales bacterium | reverse complement strand
GCCGACGCTCTATCCAATTGAGCTACGGGGACGTTTGGGGGCGCGCTTTGTGCAGCCCGATTTGGGGTAGCGTAGCGATTTCTGGGGCGGGTCGCAAGTCGCGTGATGGCTGACGGCGCCAGTTTGCTGGCGTCCCACTGCCTGACGGTTGCGAATGCATCGCGGACATGCTCGGTGTCGCCGATCGCAGCACGGTCCACGCCGCCGTCTGGCTTCGTGACTCCTGCGAGCAACTTCGATTCGCAACTCCTGCAAACAATAGCTCCTGCTCCTGCAAACAATAGCGCCTGCAGACGATTTCGATTCGCGACTCTGCAAACAATGTTGTCGTCTCGTCAGTCAGTGCGACTCGTGCTCGTCAATTGGAAAGCCAGTTCGTCGTGATCGCGAATCACCCGCGCGTACTCACAGGGAGATGATGTTAGTATCGACGTGAACGCTGCCGGCTTGACTCAAATGCGTCGCTGCATTTGCGTGCGCGCCAGCGCAGCGTTTTGCTCAGATTGAGTTGATGCGATGCATCGACGCGAGACATCACATGGCCACCCATCGCATTTCGCATGCTCATGTCACGATCTTGTTGATCCACGCGCGCACGAGTTGACGTACGTGCGACCTCGTTGCGCGGGCAAACCGATCTGACTGCGACCTGCTTGCAGCAATTCACTTGCTCGTTGTCGAAGCATGTGCGGTACTTCGCGGAGTGTTCTCAGCGAAAAATGCCGACTTGAATCTAAATGAGAAGCTTTAGGTGGAATCGGCGCGTTGTTTGCAAACTGGGCGGCAACCTCGCGACGCAATGGCGCCGCTTACCGAACTCAATCGCACCGGTCACTTAGGAGTCTCTTGATGTCCAAACTTCCATTCGCATCTGCTGCAATAGCACTCGCCACGCTCGTGAGTTCAGTACCAGCTCAACAAGTACTGCCGGCAACTCCTGTTGCGCCGCTGCCATCAGGTAGCCAAATTCAACCGGCAAACACAACTCAACCCGTGCCCGGTCAGCGTCATGAAGTTCGCCGCGTGAACGCGGATCAGCAAGCCGGCTCCTCGATGACTGTGACACAACTGTTGGCTCACAAGCTGCAAAAGGCTAATGATGCGGAGATCGAATTGGCCAAACTGGCGCAGGATCGATTGAAGGATGATCAATTGCGACAGTTTGCTCAAATGCTCATCCAAGACCACCAGCAGTTTGGTCAGAAGCTGGACCAGTTGACCAGCGTCCAACCGGGCGATCGTGCTGCGAGGATCCATGCAAACACGAATCTCAACAACAATATCGATCCCAATCGGGCAACGCGTGGCGATACACGGCAACTCGATCGACAGCAGGATGGGACCGAACAAGATCGCTCGACTGCAAATCCGACGTTTGCTACCGAGCAGCCCGCGGTTAACTCAGCAGTACAGCGGCAGATCCAGACCCGCGACAATCAGAATCAGCACGGCGACCATGCTGCGCAGCACGTGTTCATACCGCAGGAATTGACAAATGTCATGGAGAAGGCCTGCGATAACTCATTGCAGATGACGAAAGACATGCTCAATCAGTATCAGGGTGACGATTTCCAAATGGCCTTTCTCGGACAGCAGATGGTGATGCATACCATGTTGTTGGCCGAGCTGAAGGCGATTGCGAGCGATGGCCCGACGGAGTTGCAGGACTTGGCCGCTCAGGCTTCGAATACTGTTGAGAGCCACTTGAGCAAGGCCAAGCAACTTTCAAAGCAGTTCGAAGATGAACAGCTCTCGCGTACACAACGTTAAGTTGAGATCCGCCCACAACGCAGTAGCGCGTGCCACAGTCAATCGCCGCTGTTGATAACCACGACTAAGCATCAACGATCGCCACAAGCAGATCTTGCTTGTCACTCGAAGTGCCTCCAGGCGATTTGACTAAGAGCTCGCTCAGACTGCAGCAACGGCCACCCACGTCGGTGGCCGTTGTTCGTTTGGGATAATCTCGCGGTGCACAACCGCGAGTACAGATCTCGCCTGTCACTCTTCTTCTTCGCAGCCATTGCGCTATGTGTCGTGATCGGCATGTGGCGGCAATTAGCGATCGCTGCAGCTCATTCTGCGCCGTACGTATCTGTACGTATCACTGATTTCTCGCTTGCGGCCGTCGCACGATGATGACAAAGTCATGTCACGTTGCTATCGGCCAACTTGTGATCTCGAGAATGGTGATGTTCACACTGAAAACCTTGGACGCATGAGTTGGAGATAGATCGTACGATGAAACAGATAATTACCATGGTGACATTCGGCTGCACTCTATTGTCAGCTGTAGCAACAAGTGCACAGTATCCAGCAAATGATTCGCTGCTCGATGCCCAGCAAATGGACGCAATTGTTGCCGGGATTGCTTTCTATCCGGATCCCGTCATCGAGATGATTCTTGATGCAGCTCAGGCGCCTGAGCAAATTCAAGCTGCGGCAAATAATGTGGCTGGAAACACTTATCGGCCAAGTGTTGATGCGTTACGCAGTTACCCGGCATTACTCACGTTGTTGAATGAGCATCTCGCCCTCACCGCTCGTTTAGGCGTCGCGGCCCGACTCCAAGTTTCTGACGTGTGGATGGCGGTGGATCGAATCCGCAAGGCATTCGACGATGCCGTTGCCGCTCAGGAATCTTCAGCCCCAACAACTGATGCAAGTAACGCGGGAACGACTGACGCTGCGACGTCGGGCAGTGCCATACCGTATGCGGTAACGCCGGCGGCGTTTGCGGCTGGATTCGTCACAAACGAAATCGTCAATCAATATCAGGCGTCAGCCGGGAACGTGAGTACGACAACGGTGACCGGGCCTGCAGGTAGCTCGGCGACTGTCACGAGCGCTTCGAATGGCGGCGCTGTGACCGTTGGCGAAACGACTTATTTTGGTGGGACCGCCGCAGGCACCGTCTCGACGTCCAACGGCAACGTCTACTATGGTGCAGGAACGGTACAAGGCCAAGCAACCGTCGATGGCAATGCGGCGGCGTACGACAAGCAATCGGCCGGCGGAGTTTACTCGCCAACCACAGGCAACTATGCGGCAGGCACGCGTGATACGTCGGGCTACGCAACAACGCAGTCCGATGGTTCCACATCGTTTGGTCGTTCCGCGGTGACCAATGTGAATAGCTCCGCAGGATCGGGACAGGTTACGCATTCATCGAGCGGCGTTTACACCGGAACGGGCACCGGCAGCTACTCGGGGTCGACGCAGGTGACATCGACCGCAGGCAATGCATCTGTGTCGACTCAGGCCGCGGACGGCCAAGTCAATACGACCGTGACGACAGATAATGGCGCGACGAGTTTCACTGCTGGCGATGGACAGGTGCAGCACGCACCGTCACAGTCAAACGGAACGAGTGCATCGCGCTACTCGAGTGCTAACGCGCAGCAGTTCGAGGCTGCCAACCGGGCCATGCAGTCGTCGTGGAATCGGTTGAGTGGTGCAGGTGGCCAGTCATGGGGAGTTGGCACCGCGGGTGCCGCTCGATCGACGACCGATGCGTTTTCCCGACCCGCGGGCCAAGTGAATCGCGGACACCAAACCGCGCCGACTTCGACCTTGCGTCGATCGTCGGGGCAGTCTTCACCGACTCGCGGTGCAGCTCCAAGCGGAGGCCCGTCGCGCGGACGCAGCGGAGGACGTCGACGTTAGTCGGCCGGTAGGAACCAGGTCAAAGCACAACGCTCATCCGGAATAGGGTGAGCGTTTTCTGCTTGTGACCACGGCGTGAACAGATCTCTGAATGATGATTGCTGAGCTTTTAATGATGGAGTCTCAGGATTCCATCCAATGATCGATCATCCTTCCATCCGAAATTCGTCGGCTCGTTGGCGCAGTTGGCCCTTGGTCGTGCGTCGCCACGGGGCCCGAGCCCGCCGGACTAAGCTAGGCAATCCGCTGGGGCGTTGTGGGCGTTTTCGGCGAACCAATCGCCGCCGGTTGTATCCCGGCGAGAACCGCAGCTAATGCCTTTCGGCGAAACACTTTGCATCGTTCGGCTCCGGAGGGCAAAATAATTTTCTTTGTTTCTTTGGAATCTCGCGCCCGAGAGACTCGGTTTTGGCGTTTGCTCCCTACGCAAGTACAAAACCGAACGATCTAAGGGAGCCTAGACCGATGGCCATTCGCCGAAACACAACTGCCCGCAATCAACAAAACCTCGCTCTGGAAACACTTGAATCACGTGAATTGAAGACCGCCGCAATGCAACTGGCCGTCGAAGCACCTCCCGTGGAGACCGCGGCGGCCTACATCAAGTTTGACGGCGTCGATGGCGAATCAGCCGCTAGGGGGCACGAGAAGTGGTCAGACATTGAATCGTTCCAGGCGAACGTTTCCACTCGCGCCGCCTTCATCAAGTTTGACGGAGTTGATGGCGAGGCTGCGGACAAGGGACACAGCAAGTGGTCAAACATTGAATCGTTCCAGGCGGGCGTATCAACTCGCGCCGCCTTCATCAAGTTTGACGGCGTCGATGGTGAATCAGCCGCTAAGGGGCACGAGAAGTGGTCGGACATTGAATCGTTCCAGGCGGACGTATCAACTCGCGCCGCCTTCATCAAGTTTGATGGCGTCGATGGCGAGGCTGCAGACAAGGGGCACAGCAAATGGTCGGACTTGGAGAGCTTCCAGGGTGCGACGACAACGAGCTCCGCATACATTAAGTTCGGTGGTATCGACGGCGAGAGCTCCGACAAGGGTCACGAAAAGTGGATTGAAATACAGAGCTTCTCCGCGTCGCCACCAGGCGACAACACCGATGCCGTCCGGGCAACCGACGCCGTCTTTAGCCGACTCGGTAGTTAACCGTTACCGGTCGGTGCCCCACGCTTAAGGAATCGAAATTGAATCGCACCGACCCCGATGAATTGGAAGCCGCGGCCGCACAAGCGATGGCCAGCGGCGAATACATGGCCGCATTGCGGTTGCTCGATCGAATCATTGGACTTGGCAATCCCAGCGCCAGTGTTTGGTTGAAGACCGGCAACGGCTTGTTGGCGGTGCGTGAGTTTGCTCAAGCGATTGGTGCTTTTGCCAATGCGGTTGCGATTGATTCGCAATTGGTCGAAGCTCATCACAATCTGGCGCGGGCGTACTACACGTTAGGCGAATTGGACCGCGCCACACCTCACCTCTGGCAGACGGTCAAGCTTACTGACCAAATTGATCCCTGGCTGGCTCTAGCAACGGTGTTGCCCAATGCGCCCAACGCCAGCCACGATCAGGTGCTCGGCGCGCGGCGTGAGTTTGCCAAGCGTTTGGCCGAGGCCAGCCAGGTCTCTGCTGTCAAACGCCCCGCGCGATCTAAGCGTATAGCTTCCGAGCCGATCCGCGTTGCTTACCTGTCGGCGCACTTCGCGGGCCGCAACTACATGAAGCCCGTTTGGGCGCTCGTGAATCATCACGATCGCCGCCGGATCCACGTGCACTTATTGTGTGACAAGGAATCGCCCACTCAGTTTGCCGGATACCAGCGCCACGCAAACGACACAATTCACGATGTGAGCAAGTTGGATGATGTTTCGCTGGCAAGTCTGCTCGAACAACTACAGATTGATGTGCTGGTTGATTTGAGCGCCTTCAGCTATACGTCGCGGTTAAGTCTGTTCACGCGACCGCTCGCGCCGGTCACGATCGCGTGGTTCAATATGTATGCAACGTCAGGGTTGCCGGCGTTTGACCATATAATTGGCGACCGGCATGTCATCTGGCCTGCGGAGGAACAATACTACAGCGAAACGGTGCTGCGGTTGCCGCTGAGCTACCTGACCTTCGAAGTTGATTATCCAGTGCCCGATGTTGCCCCAACGCCGTGTCTCTCGCGACAACAATTCACCTTCGGTAGCTTGGTTTCGCAATACAAGATCACGGAGCCGACGTGTGCGGCATGGAGCGAAATGCTCACGCGCTGCCCAATGTCGCGACTCATTCTGGCCAATACCGAGCTCAAGTCGCCACACAATCGCGACTACGTCATACAGCGATTTGTCGACAACGGTGTGGCAAGAGAGCAGATTGTGTGTCTGCCTCCGACTGATCACGATAAGTTTCTCCGCTATTACGACCAGATTGATCTCGCGCTGGATTCGTTCCCGTATAGCGGTGGCACGACAACAATGGAAGCTCTATGGCAAGGCGTTCCCGTGCTCACACACGACGGCGATCGGTGGGCCGCTCGGACAAGCAAGACCTTGCTTGAGGAGGGGGGCCTCACGCAGTTTGTAGCACGAGATGCTCAACATTATGTGGACCTGGCCGTTGACTATGCCTCACAAACGTCGCAGTGGAAAGTCTTGGCTGAGCTGCGACAGAACATGCGTTCACAGTTATCGCAGAGTTCCGCATGCAACGGCCAAGGGTTGGCCACGGCGATGGAGTCCTTATACGCGGATGTGCTCGAGCGCGCCGTCTGATTGCCCGCTCGAGAGAGCTTCGTCGGGAGCTGAATTGAATAGCGATGCGAATCGACACCAACGCGTGTCGGCGAACGTTTCGCAGCGCGACCTGTGGCACACTAATCGTCGCGATTGCCTATGCTCGCACGGGCCAGTTCGTCCAGTTGACTTTGCAGGTCACAACTGCGTTCCAATATGAATGGGTGTCGTCTCGCAAGTTTTTCCAGCGTGGCCTGAAATCGCCGCACGGACATTGTTAGCGATTCGCCTTGGGCCGTCGCTTGTCGATAGACGCGAAAGGCCTGCATCAGATCTTCCACGTCACTGCTAGACGTTTGGTTTGACTTCAACGCGCTGACAAGTTCGGCAACACGGAACGCGAGTCGCATATGGCCGTGAGGATCGCCAGGGAGCGGATCGTCGGTCACATATGACATCGACCAGACCGACGGATCGAGCCGCCCGGTGACGTCGCGGACCAAGTTCGCGCACATACGTTCCAACAGACTTGGTTCGTTCTCTAGCTGTTCGTCGTCTTCATCAGTGAAATCATCGTTGTCATCGTCGCTCAGATCATCGTCGTCATCGTCTTCAAAGTCATCCCAGTTGCCATGCTCCAGGTTCCACTCTTCCCGGTCAGAGGTCGTCGAAAACGCGAACTCATCGTCGAGTTCTAGTTGGTGCCCGTCAAAATCGATCCGAGTTGGTTCTCGATGGTTGGCGGCCAACATTTCACAGATCGGACAATCCGGGTCGATCGGTTGGTGGCCACCGTGGCGGAGTACAGGGACGCGTCGGAAGTCACATTCGATCACCTTCGCTGCGCTCAACCAGTCGAGACCGTCAAGCGGACGCGCCAGCCAAGACGTGAGGAAGTTGCTCAGCTCCTCACCCAACAGGTCAGCAGCGTTTGTGAGTTGTGCGACTTCGGCATTATCATCTAGCCATTGCCAGCCCCAATCGAGCAGCTCGCGACAGCCGTCGAAGTACATGATGAACTCACGATAGCCGATTGGGGATTGCGGTAACGTGGAGAACTCATCCGGAAGCGGAAACTCATCGCCGTACCCCAAATAGTATTGGCGATCCACGAGCGTCATGTGCCAATCCTTGCCGGCGTGCAGGATCTCACGCGGAGTCTTGCCGTGCAGATCGTCGCGCGGTGTCATCAGCCAATCGCGGTGGATGCCGATCTTCTCGTAGTAAATCTGCTTCGAGCGTTCTGGACCATGCTGCAGACGCATGCGCAAGTAGGCTGCCAGGAGCTGGTCCGCAACGTACCGCACGAATGGCGGACCCCATAGGATGTCGCGATGCGGTTCCGGCGTCTGTGGGGCGAGTTCGCGCTGGCTGAGCAGGTCGCGGGGGGATGCCTTGAGATGGATTTCCCACCAAGGCGCACGCCCGTGCAGGTTCTC
>JAGQPK010000221.1 GCA_020426755.1 Planctomycetales bacterium | reverse complement strand
ACATCGACTATCAATCTGATGATGGCGATGTCAAGAAGGCCTATTGCACGTGCCAGATCATCGAGCACGATGGTCAGGTGCAATTGATTAGCCCATCCGCTGCGGAAACGATTGCCTACGATCCGAGCAACGGTGACGTATTGTGGCGAGTACACCACGGCGGCATGAACACGGCCACGCGCCCGGTCTACGCGGATGGACTTGTGTTTATCACGGTCGGTGATGGTGTCGGTGAAGTGAAGCCGACATTGCTCGCGGTGCGACCGGATCGCGCCGAGAAACTTAACGGCCAACCGCGTATTGCGTGGTCGACGAGTGCTACACCGCCAAAGCGTCCGTCGCCGCTCGTGGTCGGATCGCTACTCTTCACGATTAATGACGACGGAGTTGCGATGTGCCTCGAAGCAACCACAGGAGACGTCGTGTGGCGCAAACGGATCGCTGGTAACTATCGCGCGTCACCGATCTGCGCCAACGGAAAAATCTACTTCGCCAGTCTCGAAGGCGAAGTTACGGTGATCGAGGCCGCCCGAGAATTCAAACAACTCGCGTCAAACCGCTTGGACAATGGTTTTCAAAGTTCGCCGGCCGTGCAAGGCAACTCGCTTTACTTGCGCAGCATTCACGATCTGTATTGCTTTGAATAGCGATGCTGTTCGCCGTTACGCGTTGGCGGCGTGTTGCTCCGACGCTATCTATCACCACTCAGCACCGCGGCAAACGCCGGCGCTCAGTTGAGATTTCAGGATAGAAAAAACCATAGTCCCCCCTCCCGTCGATGGCCTCCAGATCAGGCGGCGCAATACCGGGAGGTGGCAGGGGGAGGGAACCACTTGAGCCTCCAATCCCAGTCGTCTGCCACGGGGCCGAATCAATTCGCGATGAGTATGGCCTGCTGGGGAGATTTGCGTCCATTCGTTGCGCTGTGACAGCCAACAAACAAGAGGGTCGCTCGTGGAAGCGACTGCTGCCGCGCGCTTGCGCTCCGTATCTGTCGCCCTCCCCCTGAATCCCCCTCCCGAACTGCGAGTTTCAAGACCGTTGAGAGTCAAACGCGGGAGGGGGAACAGCGCACGTGGATCATCCCTCGTTCCGAAATCCAGCGTCGGAGCCGTGTCCAAATCCGGCGAGAACCGCGACTGGCGCCTTTCGGCGAACGGAACGCCATACAAGACCTACTCCATCACACTGAATCGTAAATCCGATACCGCTTCTGCAGAATCGCGCCGCCTCGTTCCAGCGTGGAGCGAGACAGGTGGTTGGTCTCCAGCACCCACGAGAATTCAGCTTCCTCGATGCCCCACTCCAGCACATCCGGGACAATGCGCGACACGAGCACCAGGCCGATCCCCCATTTCTGATATTCGGGCAACACGTTAGTACTGACCAAGCGCACCTTCTTGATGCCACGACGGTTTCGCAGCAACTTGAGGAAGCCAAACGGAAACAACCGACCATTGATCTCACGAATGCGTGGATTGTAGTCGAGCAACCCGAACATCGCGCCGATTGGCTTGCCATCGACTTCGGCGATACTGGTCATTTCCGGCACGATCAGGTACTTGAGCGAACCGGCAAGATGATCGAGTTCGGCGTCACTAAGCGGAACAAAACCCCAGGTGTTGACGAGCGACTTGTTGTAGATATCGAGAAACATTCGCACTTCCTGATTGAAGCGCGAGCGATCAAGCCGACGCGTGGTGACATTGAAGCGACGCGTCGCTTCGGTAACGACAAAATCCAGCTTCTTATCAAGCTCCTTGAGCATCCGCACATGGCCCCAGAACGCGAACAGGTCCTGGCACTTGGCGAAACCCGCTTGTTCGACGAGTGGTCCGTAGTACGGCGGATTGTAGGTCATCATGAAAGTTGGCGAACTATCGAAGCCCTCCACCAATAGGCCGCATTCGTAATTGAGCGACGGATTGACGGGACCGCGAAGCTGTTCGATACCGCGTGCCTTGAACCAGCTTCGCACCGCGTCGAACAGCGTCTGGACCACGTCGGCGTCGTCAATCGTTTCGAGGAACCCCCAGAAACCGAGATTCTCGCCGTACCGTTCTCGATGACCAGGATTGTCAATTGCAGCGATCCGCCCGACCACTTCCGTTCCGCGATAGGCGACAAAGGTCTGCAACGCCGCTGCCTTGTAGAACGGATGTTTGACGAAGTTGACCATCTCTTTGATGTTGGCATTGAGCGGCGGAATCCAATGCGGATCCTGGGCGTAGATACGCCGAGGTAAGTTGAGAAAATCTTTGCGCTGTCGACGTGACTCGACGGGTACGACTTCAATCCCTGCCATGCGTTTTCCTAATCGTTCGGCCCGGAATGCTCGGCGGCGATTGCGGCGCGATACGAATGCGTTACGATATGTTTCCTTCGAGCTCCTGGAGAAGCCGTGCCGTCACCGGTAACGGTTCGGTCGACGCGGAGTAACTCCAGCCTGTGCTCAGAATTCGGTGCCAAGAATCTTGGTGCTTTGTCACAGACGAATTGTGCTATTTCGCCGTATTGCGTCAGCGTCGGTTCGAATCGGCAGAAACCGCGGCTAGCGCCTTTCGGCGAACCCCAAAATCAGACAGTGACAAATCACTGCTGCTCAGAATATCACGTTTCGTGGACGGTTCGCAGTCCACTTCGGAAAGAGTTTCCGTGACTATCGACTATCTCGTTACGGGCGCCACGGGCCTGGTCGGCAACAATTTGGTGCGTGTGCTGCTCGAAAAACAATGTACCGTCCGCATCCTGGCCCGCGAGACGAGTTCACGACGCCCATTGCAGGGATTGGACGTGGAATGGGTGATCGGCGACGTGACCGACAAGGACGCGGTGCAACGCGCAGTCACTGGCGTCAATTGCGTACTGCACGCGGCGGCGGATACGCATATCGGTTGGCGAGGACTCAATCGCCAACGGCTGATCAACGTCCAAGGCACGACCTTTGTCGCCCACGCGGCATTGACGCAAGGCATCCGTGTTGTGCAGATTTCCAGCGTGGACGCGCTGCCGATCGCCAAGTCACCACAGGAAGTCATTGACGAAGAGGCGACTGGCGAACCCAAGTCTAAGTGCACTTACGTCGTCACAAAACGTCAGTCGGAAGCAGAGGTCTTTCGACTACTCGACAAGGGTTTGGATGCCGTAATCGTCAACCCGGGTTTTATGCTAGGTCCATGGGACTGGAAACCCTCGTCCGGCAGAATGCTACTTTCGATTGCCAAACATCCGTCACCGGTTGCGCCAACGGGCGGCATGAGCGGCTGCGATGTTCGCGATGTGGCAACGGCTATTGTCAGCGCCGCGGAGCGCGGTGTGCGTGGACGGCGCTATATCTTGGCCGGCGAAAACATCACCTATCTCGACGCCTGGCAACGGATGGCTCGTCAAGTTGGCGCGCGTCCCCCGCGTTGGCGGATGGGGCCGCTCGTCCGGATCATCGCCGGCTATGGCGGCGACCTCTGGGGCTATGTTTCAGGCGGTGAACCTGAGGTGAACAGCGCCCTGATCGAGATGTCGCAACAGTTTCATTATTATGACAGTTCGCGTGCGAAACGTGAGCTTGACTATCAAACACGCAGCTTCGACACTTCGATTCGCGATGCCTGGGAATGGTTGAAACGAGAACATTACGTATAATAAAGTCGCCCGCACAAACGTCCGCACCTCAGTGAATCACGCCTCGTAAATTTCCGCATCGACGGCCCCGCTCGAAAGCCAGCAGCGCGACTCGATCACAGAGTCGCGATTGCGTGGCTGGTGACCATGTACAAAGTTTTCGTTACCGGCGCCACCGGCTATATCGGCGGCCATCTTGTCGAGTCGTTGCTGGCGGAAGGTCACCACGTTCGCTGTCTGCTACGACACAGTGGGCGCAGGTCGGCTTTGCCAATCCAGTGTCACTCGAATCTTGAGTGTGTTACGGGCGATCTGCAGGACACACTACGACTGCGCGAATGGCTACGTGATTGCGATCTGGTCTACCACTTGGCAGGACTCACATCGGCACGATTTCGCCACGACCTTTATCGCACGAATGTGACCGGCAGCGGCGCCGTGGCGGAAGCCTGTGCGATGCAGCGCCGGCCACCGCGTCTCATCATCGTGTCATCGCTGGCCGCGGCCGGCACCGCGACTCAAGGGCATGCGCGCTCGTCGGAAGACGCGAGTCGACCGGTTTCGGAGTACGGTCGGAGCAAACGGGCAGGTGAACTAGCCGCCATCCGCTGGGCCAATCAGGTACCGATCTCGATTGTGCGGCCCGGCATCGTATTCGGCGAACGCAACCGCGAGATGTTGCCGCTGTTCCAATCGATTGCTCAATTTCGTCTCCATGCGGTGCCCGGCTATGTGCCGCGCCGCGTCTCGCTCGTGCATCACGAAGATTTGATTACGCTACTGCGACAGATCCAACAACGAGGCCGAACGGTTCCCGCAAATGGATCGGATCGCGGCGCGGGCATCTATTTTGCCGCCGATCCACAACACGTCAGCTACGCCGAACTGGGACGCATGATCGCACGCTCACTCGGACAACGTCGCGCCTTAATCCTACCAATCGCCGAACCGTTGGCGTGGTTGGCCGCAGCCGGCAACCAAGGCGTTAATTTTCTCCGCGGACGCTCGGACAGCTTCAACTTGGACAAGATGCGTGAAGCGTTTGCCGGAGACTGGATCGGCGCCACCGAGTCGCTGCAATCCGAGTTCAACTTTCGCCCTGCCAAGTCGTTGCAGGCACGACTCGATCAAACCGCGCGCTGGTACCGGGAACAGGGATGGGTTAGTTGAATGTTGAATATCGAATGTTGAATTTCGAATGTTGAATTTTGAAGTGAGGAGGGCTGTTGGGCGACGCGGGTTGGATTTCGGAATGATGATTTCTGATTTTTGAATTGTTGATTTTTGAAGTCGACTCGGAGTTTATGAGAACGGCTCACTTCAACATTCAACATTCGATATTCAACATTCAAAGTTCTCTCTTACGCTAGTCGGGCAGCGACGCCGGACGGTAGCGTGCGGTGATCGAGCGTTTGTAGGCTGAGCGGCAGGGCTTGGACGCTGGCATCGCACCGTTCAAACATCGCTTGCTGTAGCGTCGCCGCAACGTCAGCCGGGCCGAAGCCGGGACTGTGGCAGGAGAGCAAAACGAAGAGCGGTCGGTCGGTCAGCACGTGTTTGAGTTCGCGCAATAGTGGCAGCAAGTCAGTCGACAGCTTCCACGTCTCACCTTTGGGCCCCTTGCCGTAACTCGGCGGATCGAGAATCACGGCATCGTACCGACGACCACGCTTGCGTTCGCGGGCAACGAATCGCGCGGCGTCCTCGGCTATCCAGCGAATCGGTGCCTCCGCCAAGCCGGATTCAATCGCGTTTTGTCGGGCCCATTGCACGACATTCTTGGCAGCATCGACGTGAGTCACCGCGGCACCTGCGGCTGCGGCGGCCAACGTGCTGCCACCCGTGTAAGCAAACAGATTTAGAATCTGTGGCTGCTGTGCCGCGCGGGAAACTAACCGCCGAATGAAACGCCAGTTCTCGACCTGCTCGGGAAACACGCCGATGTGTCCGAACGGCGTCGGTCGCAATTGAAGTGCAAATTTATCGAAGCGAACGAGCCAGGGCGTACCAAAGGTGCCAGCCCCTTGAGAACCGATCCGCCACTTGCCGGTTTCTCCGTCACGCCGCTCGAACCGCGCATTCGCCGTGGACCATAGATCTGGGTTCGCTTGTCGCAGACTGTCGGCCGCAGGACACGGACGATCGAGCCGCCAGGGACCGAACTGTTCGAGTTTGCGACCTGCGCCAAAATCGAGCAACTGGTATTCCGAAGTTGGCGATGTAGACACGCGATGGTCCCGAAACTGGGCGCAAACAGGCACTGTATTACGCCGTATGACGCGGTTGCCGGACGCAGAAAAAGGAAAGTGGAAGATGCGAGACGACTTTCTCCCGGCGTAGCGAAAGGTGATAATAGCGCCGAGGTATTTGCGATGATATCGCAATGGACGACCCTCGTCAGCCCGACTCAGCGATTCTATTCTGCCGGCGTAATTCGTTCGTCGGCGTTGCCTTGGCACCGGAAAGTCCTCGATGATTCATCGGTCTTACATGCTCGTCGCCGTGATCGTGTCGATGGTTTTGACCGCCGATGTGATGGCGCGACCCTGGTCTCCGCAAACCGACGAAACGACGTCCCCAACAACCGACTCGTCGCTCGATGGCACCGCATCCCCAACGCCGGCCCAGCCCAAACCGAATGCTCCGACCGCAACCGAAATCGCGGGCTGGATCGAAGATCTCGACGCGGACGCGTTTGCTACGCGCGTCCGGGCGACACGACTACTGGTTCGAAGCGGCGCGGACGCCATCACTCCGTTGACCGAACAACTGCCCACTTTCGGTCGTGAGGGCGTGACGCGAGGTGCCTACATTTTGCGCCAGATCGCCATCAGTTCCAAAGAAGAACAACATCGACAGGCTGCCGTGACGGCACTCGAAACGCTCGCGACAAGCACACTCCCCACGGCATCGCGCACGGCCGTCAGCGTACTTAACGACATCTACGAACTCTGGTTCAAGCAAGCGCAATTGCGTCTGCGACAAAGCGGGGCGATCTTCACGACAACACAGATTCTGACCACCAAGAATACGCGCGAGAGCTATCCGTCGATTTTATTCGGCGGTCAATGGCACGGCACCATCGAGGATCTGGCACTTATCCAGCGAGTCACGAATCGCCCACATCGGCCGACAAATGAGCAGTACATGCTGGTCTTCGACGGCGCTCAAGTCACTGACGAATGGATGTCAGCGATCGCCGACGTGCCTGGCGTCGCCGTCGTGCGAGTAACTTCTGGGCGAATCACGAATGCGGGCATCGAGCAGCTCGTCAAAATGCCCGACCTACGTGCCACAGAGCTGCTGTACAACGAGATCAATGACGATTGTCTGGACAAGTTAGCTGGCAATGCCCAACTGACGCGGCTGCGTCTCATTGGCAACCGGATTTCGATTGATGGCGCTGCCCGACTAAAACAACAGACAGCAGCGGAAGTCGACTTTCGTGCCGGAGGCTTTCTGGGTGTCGCCTGTAACGACAATCCCTGTCGCATTACGCTCGTGCAAACCAATTCAGCCGCGGCCCGCGCAGGCTTTCGTATTGACGACATCATCGTCAGCTACAACGGCACGGCCGTAAACTCGATGGATGAACTGATCCAGGAGATTGCCAAACATGGCGTCGGCGAGAAGGTCCAAGTGGAAATTGACCGCAGTGGCGAACGTTTCACGCGAGAACTCGTGCTGGGCAAGTGGGACTAGTCGATCACCGTACACGAAGCAGCTGGGACGCAATTTCGCCGTCACGCGCTAGCGTCGGTTGGTCCAGGCGCTGAGTTTAAACGTCAGTGAGAACCGCGGCTCGCGCCTTTCGGCGAACTCCCGTGCGCAAACCACACAACTTTGCTATCCCCGGCCTGAATCCGAAATCCAAAATCCGAAATCCAAAATCCCATGACGCAGTACGTTATAATTCTATCCTGTCATTGTTTAACCCCAAGGGCGGTCGAGTTCGACTACTGCTGCTGTCAGGCCTCTTTCGCCCTGCGCGAACTGGGGATCGAAAGCATCATGGTCAATTCCAATCCCGAGACGGTTTCGACCGACTACGATACATCCGACCTGCTGTTCTTCGAACCCCTTACTACCGAGGACGTTCTCAACATCTGTGACCGTCTGAATCCCGATGGGGTGATCGTGCAGTTCGGAGGCCAGACTCCCTTGAATCTTGCGCGCGGTCTCGAAGCCGCCGGCGTGAAGATCATCGGGACCAGCCCCGACATGATCGATGCTGCCGAAGACCGCAAGCGGTTCCAGAACCTCCTTGAAAATCTCGGCCTCAGCCA
>JAGQPK010000220.1 GCA_020426755.1 Planctomycetales bacterium | reverse complement strand
GCGCGAAAACATGACTCGAAATCTCCAAGACTGTGGTTTAGGTTCGGTTTCGTTTGGTGCCGGTGCGTTCCGGCGTGAGATGGTGCGTTCAAGCCAGCCGGGCGACTGAGTCGGTCGGTGACTGGGGTTGACAGAAGGCTTAACGACACCCGACGCCGGGGCGGGCGCATGGTGTGAGAATTTTTTTCCACCGCTAGCGGGCACCGCGTCCAGCGTGAAAAGCGACAGTTCGCCATAACGCGCAAAAGATCGTCGTAACACGCTGCAATTCGCCGTAGCGCGCTGCAGTTCGCCGCAACGCGCTAGCGTCGGTTCTATCCCGCCACTCACGCCCCACAACAGCGAGAACCGCGGCTAACGCCTTTCGGCGAACGGGCCTGCTGAGTTCGTCCTAACGCGACGCAGTTCGCCGCAACGCGCTAGCGTCGGTTCTGTCCCGCCACTCACGCACCACAGCAACGCGAACCGCGGCTAACGCCTTTCGGCGAACTAAACCCATTTCAGCGAACTTGCTTGCAGCTCACTCTTGCCGCTGCCACAATTCAGCTCACACCTTTCATTGATCTCAAAGCGAACAGGAGCGAAGTATGGTGTTGCGGTCGTGGATGAACAAGTTAATTGCATGCGCTGCTATCGGCGGAATGCTGTTCAGCGGTGTGAGCCAGCTTGCCTGGGGAGGCGGCGCGGACCAACGCCTGGATATCTATTGGATAGACGTCGAGGGCGGCGCGGCAACACTGGTCGTCACACCGACGAACGAGTCCGTGCTGTTTGATTGCGGCAACCCCGGCTATCGCGACCCCAACCGCATCGCGCAAGTTGCCACGACAATAGCGCGAATCCAGCAAATTGATCACTTGGTCGTGACGCACTACCATCGAGATCACTTCGGCGGCGCCGAGCCATTGTCTCGGCTGCTACCCATCAAGACAGTCCACGACAATGGAGTGTTCGACGGCATGCCAGACGATCCCGGCCGCGTCTACTTTGACTTTCCCTGTGAGCAACGTGCCGTGATCGAGCCTGGCGACTCGTTCACTCTCGGCAAGGACAATTCGACGCTACCGGTCGTCGTCAAATTCCTGGGAACACGTCGGCAGTTTGTTTCGCCGCCGAATGGCGCCGAGCAAAACAATGAAATCTGCAGTGCCGCTCGCACCAAGGATCGTGATGGCTCGGATAATGCAAATAGCGTTGTCTCGTTAATCGAGTTCGGCAAGTTTCGCTTCTATGACGCCGGCGACTTGACTTGGAACCAAGAGACTCGTCTCGTCTGTCCAGTGAATTTGGTAGGACAGGTCGACGTCTATCAAGTCACTCATCATGGACTGGACGCCAGCAACAATCCGTTAGTACTGCGATCACTGCTGCCGCAAGTTGCCATCATGAACAATGGTCACGAAAAGGGCTGCGCGCCTGACGTCTACGCTGACCTAACGGCACTTCCGTCGCTGCAGGCGCTTTACCAAGTACACAAGAACCTGCGCCCAGACGGACAAGTCAACAACGTGCCGGACAACCAAATCGCGAATCTGACAGCCGGCGAGGAATGCCAGGGCAATTTCATCAAGCTATCCGTCGCGCCAGACGGCAACAGCTACACCGTGTCGATCCCTGCCAACGGGCATGAGCGCACGTTCAAAACTCGCCAATAGCGTCGTGAAGTCGCCGACGAATTAGAGCGAGCTCTGCGATCCAAGTCCGACGAACCGCAGAGCTCGACACAAAGCAACGTAAGGTACGTACTATTAGTGCGTCCGCCTACGTCGCAATAATCCTACCCCAGCCAGGGACGCCAGCACGAATCCGCCAGGTTCTGGCACTGCGGCGACAGACGCCCGCAAGCCAGCTTCATATCCGCCGTCGGACAACGCGGCGACTAAATCGGTAGTAGAGAACATTCCGTCGCCATTGAAGTCACCTGTCGTCCAGACGGCACTCGCGCCAGTCTCGTAGGTTCCCGCCGAGAACAAGACGACCAGATCTCCCGAGTTAAACTGGTCGTCCAGATTCGCGTCACCGATCCACGTGTGTTTCAGATCGTGAATCCAATAATTGATATCGCTGGCATCAACGCGCGAATCTTTGTTCAGATCGAAGATCGGCGGATTTGCTCCTCCTGCGGCTTGAACCGTCAGCGTATCGATGTCACCAGTATCCAAAGCACCGTCGCCGTTGAAGTCGCCCTCGACCCCGGGTCCACCGCCACCCAAACCGATCATATCGTCTAGCTCTTCCGAGGTCAGATCCGGATTCTGCGAGAATACGAATACGTCGATCGACGTTCCCCGTTCGCGCGACGCGATGTTGAAATCGACTGCCAGGCCAACGTCACCGACGGAATACAACACGGGCGTGCCGAGAGTATTGAACTGCGATCGTTGCCAGTGATACTGACCTTCAAACTGCGTAGCCCCCCGCAGGCCTTCCGCGTCGCATTCGTCATCAGGCACGACCCACGGCTCTTCCGGAATGCGGCAACCGTCAAATGGCAATGTCTGTTGCCCATCAACGTTCGATGAGAATGCAACGAAGCCTTCTCTCGAGGCACGCAACTCGTCGCTCGTCGGGTCTTCGTCAAGCGAGTAGACCGGCAAGTAAATCGAATCTTCATTCCCATACGTGTTGTCGATCAGCCCGCGCAAATCGAACAATGAATAACGCATATAGAGGTAGTAATCGCCCGCCGTCTCAAATTGCAAAGTGTATGTCAACACATCCGTGAAATCGCTGCCACCTTCTTGATCCAAAATGGCAAGGCGACCAGACGGATTCGAACTGGGCGGGGGAACCATGATCGTCCCCGGATTCGAATTATGCAAAATGATTTCTTGTGGATCGTCCGGGCTGATCACAAGGAACCCGTTGTCCGGATCATTGAGATCATCGGAATCGAAATCTTCCGCCTCGAAGATCAAGTAGTCCGTTCCCTGTTGCTGGACCTTGGTCGCTGCTGGAGCCAAGTTCGTCCCCACCAAGACAACACTTGCCAGTGCGAGCAACCCCCAAACACGCTTCTTCATAATGGTCTCCCAATGCCACAAACGAGCGAAAAAACGACTCATCCTTTCAAGCGAAGTGGAGACGCCGCCTCACTTCACGCCTGCTTCAGATTGCTGTTCGCCGCGATTCTAACGGTGTGACATTCGTGAGTCAATTTTTCTAGCGACATGAACTGCCACGCGAAAACCCAATGACAACTTATCGTCATCTGGCTAAGTATCCACCGCATACTGCAGCACCACTATTGGAATTAAGACACTTACACGACTTATGGAGTGCGATCGCGCAGCTATCGCTTTTCACACGAGTTAGACGCAGCGACAAAGATGGAATGCGATGCGGTTGGGCATTGGAAGCATCGCGATTGATTCTCCGCGTTAAGCGTCGCTAGAAAGCGGCAGTCGCGCGGCCGCACTCCAAAATGCGCGCTCGCACTCTCGAATGCGCGCGGCGGCATCGGCCAACTAGCGCCCTGCGGATGGAATTCGCCAAGGCTGGCGTGCTTGAAGTGACTGTAACCGCTGGAGTTGAAGCGCCCGACTCGGCGACGGTGATAGCTCTACAGCACGTTGCTGAATCTTGATCGCCCGATCGAACTCGCCACGTTCCGCATGTGCTAGAGCGACAGCGCTCACCGCATCGCCATCTTTGCCGCCCGTCGCCCGCACACACTGCTGCGCCAAACTTAGAGCTACATTGCCATTTCGCACCGAGGCATCCGGACAGGCTGCCAGCAAGAACGACATTCGCAACGGGGCCTCGATCGGCGCGCCCGGTATTTCTAAGGCCTTACGATAGGATGCCGCCGCCTCTTGCCACTGCCCGCGAGATTCCTGCACGATGCCAAGATAGGTGTGTGCCGGTGCGTAATTTCGATCAATTCGCAGGGAGGTTTCGTAGTGAGCGAGCGCCCCTTCCACATCTCCCTGTAACTGCAGCGTCAATCCCCAGTTAAACTGTGCCTCTGCAAATTGGTCGTTAGCCTCAAGCGCTCGCTGAAATGCCCTGATCGCTGCCTGCCATTGTTCTTGCTTGCGATAGAGCACGCCCAAGTTGTTTAACGCGTTAGCGTATTTGGGATTGAGTTCGATCGCATGTTGGTAGTGCACTTCCGCCGCAGCCAGATCCCCAGTCTGTTGATACAACATCCCCAGATTGTTGTGTGCCGGCGCGAAATCGGGCTGCAGCTTGATAACCTGCTCGAAGCTTCGCAGCGCTGCGTCGAACTCGCCTAGCTTCAACTGGGCGGTTCCCAGACTATTTAGTGCCATTGTATGCGTTGGCTCCGACTGCAGCACGGCCTCGAACTTGGCGATCGCCTCTGCTACGCGATTCTGTTCCAACAATGCATTACCGGCCAGATACTCGGTTTCAACGTCGCCGCCTAACAACGATTCTGCTTGTAGAGCCAACCGATTCGACTCGTCCGTCTTCCCAGCCCAACCGAGCACTTTGGACAAATTGCGAAGAGCTTCCCCCTGCATCCTGGGATCGACTTTCGCCTCCACGCGTGCCGCAACATCGTCCCAGATCTCTTCCATATGATCGGAGCGTCGCACTACATGCGTCTCCAACATCGCGCCGAGAATCGCCTCCGCGATCAGGCGATGTCCTTCAATCGTTGGATGCACATGATCCAAAAAAAGTGACTTTCCTGGAATTCCGTTCGGACTCGCCAAGTCGATGACAGCGGCGGCGTCGACAAGTTGCGTTCCTGCAGTACTCGCGACCGATTTCAATGCATCGATTATCGCACCCGTAGCGCGTAATGGGCAAACGTCTTCTGTGCCTGCCGCGACAAACGCACGTCGCGCGCCATCGATGTCTCCTGATGCTAGATGAATCTGCCCCTGCAGATAGCGAGTATGCGCATGTCGCGGCGCGATGCGGGCGGCCTCATCAATCTCAGCAGTCGCGGTTATCAGGTCCGCGCCGTCGCGTGCTCGAACTGCTGCGTCCCGATGCTGCTCCCAAGAAGCGATGTCGTGCGCCGCGACATCCGCGGCATGTTGGCTCTTGAACGGCTCACAGTCACTCAGGTTGGACGCCGGTGTCACAAAAATGATGGACGCCCCGGCTGCATTGGCAATTTGCACCATCTGCTTCAGGTTGAACTTGTAGTGCGTTGTGAGATCTTCCGACAGTTTGTCATCGCGTGAAAACGCCGCGGGTCCAACGCCATTGTCCAAACGAGTCTTCACTTCCGGTGCCAGTTCTTTCTCCGTGCCGCCGGAGATGGGCAGGTTGTCTGAGTCGCGGCGCAGCAGCCGATGCAAGACCGCGTAACTGCGGGAGTGCCCCAACCGGGCTTGCAACTCACGGATCACGGGCGGTAGCTCTTGGATTTTACGATAGGTGCGTTCCTCCAAGTGCTCGTTGTGGCCACAGTAAACGATAAACAGATCGGGTTCGTACTGCGTCAGCTCTGCCATGACACGGACAACGCGATGACTGGCATAGCTAATCCCTCCCGCGTTGATTACCTCCCAGGCGTGTCGCGAGTCGACGGCAGGCAGCAGCTCACGCAACCAGCCGCTGAACGACGTGCGGTCGTCATACGGTCGTCCAAACGTCGTCGATCCCCCCAGGGTGAAGATGCGATAGGTTCCGTCCGCCTTTTGGCTGGGGAAACTCTGCGCGTTAAACCAAGGCAACTTGTTCTGCGCCGTCACCATTTGTGACGTGTCGTTGTCCGCGGGAACGAACAAGGGTGCTTGTGCCGAAAAGCCAACGAAGGGATCTTGATCAGCCAACAACGGCCGCACACCCACCGCCCACAACGCGCATTCAGTCAGACAGGCAACGGACAGCACAACGAACGCAGCAAAACAAAGCTTCTTCCGCCAAGATAAGTTGTGAGCAAGCGGAGACTGAGACGGCTCGTTCGTCCCGCGCGATTTCGATGGTCGAGTATTGCGGCGCTTCGCCACGGCATGTGATCCATTGGAAGAGAGAGAAACGTCTGGCATCTGAAGTCGTCGCATTGTATCAGCCAGAATCGAATCGCCAACTGCACGGCATCAAGCCAAACTGGCCGCGCGGTGACTTGCGCAGCATGAGCGTATTGACGTCAACTTGTCCGAGTAACAATCATCAACATACGACCGGCTCACAATTTCTACGCACTTCAGCCCGGACCAGGTAACGGTCACTTACCGAATGGCCGTGATGTGATTCGCGGTGAACTGTGAGTTTCAGCTGCCACGACGCAACGCAATGACATAGTACTGAAAGCAAACAAAAGTCGCTGGCACTCCTTTTGCTTCAAGGAGCCGCCCAAATCGACGAAGCGTCGCGTTCAGCTGCCTGAACGGCTTCGTAGGAACGAGGACAGACGTTGGTCACAGTTTGATGCATCTCGACCACTACTTAACAAAACGCTTCTTAACAAAACGCTTCAGCAGCCGGCACAGATGGTGTACATTCACGTCTTCTTGTCGTTGCCGCAGCTGGGCCAGTTGTTGCGGCAGTGATTGAAATGCACAACCAGTGATTCACACCTTATCAATGAGACAGGACTAAATCATGGCCGAAAACGGAAATCCTATTCACCCCGATGCGGTCGCTCGCTTAGCTATGCTGGAATCGGCTGTCCGCGCGTGCACTGCTTCACCGGGTAACACAACTGGCGAAGCGCGTCGCGTCGACTCTGCAGCTGATCGAGGACACGGCGTATCTCGGCAAGGCCACACCGCGGGCGTCTAGGGCGGCGTCTTTTCTAACGCGATCGCCTTTTTGGAGTGCGATCGCGCAGCTATCGCTTTTCACGCGAGCAGGACACCGCGTGAAGGAAGGAACGCAAAGCTGTCAAGCATCTGAAAATCGCGAGCAGTTCTTCCCGCTTGGCTTCGACCAAAGCCGCGGCTGCGCGGCCGCACTCGAAAAGCACTCCAGGGAAATCTCTTGCGAGCCGTTGTCAGATCGCTAAGCTGCATGTCGTGACGAACGACCGTTTGGAGTCAGCTTAGGAGACGCGGATGTCGAATTGTGAGGTGAACAGGACGTATTCACACACGCTCGGTGTACGTCTTTGCCGAGTCATCGTATTTTCGAGTTTCCTCTGCACTCTCACCTACGTGACCGCTGCTGCGGAACCACCGCCTGGTGCCAAGACAAACCGGCTGCCGCAGGCGGACGGTCACTGGGGCGAAGCTGCTCTGGGTTTTCGCTGGGTGGAGTCAGATTCGAGTGACGATCGACTTCAATTGATGGACGTCGGCACCTTCTTTTGCTCCTCGTTACCGACGGCCAACGGCGTGATTGCCAAGGCAGTGTCAGTGCGAATAGGTGATCGTCGACAAGCGTCAGTTACGTATGACTTGGCCCACATGAATTGCCGCGTGGGTTGGACGGGCGAATTTCTCAAGTTCGATCCGGCCAGATTCGGGATTATCAGCCCTCCGCGGATCGGTGGTGAACAGAAGCTTCTCAATGCCGACGGTGCAGCATGGCAACCTCAGGCTGAAGTCAACTACCGAGGAATGCATGTGCACGGTGCGCGAGTCCTATTCAATTACGAAGTTGATCATGTACAGGTACTCGAATCGCCATGGTACGTCGAACAGGATGGCGACGCTTTTTTCGAGCGTGAGCTGACGATTGGCCCGAGTGCCACATCATTGATACTCAACGTCGCCTCGCAAGGAGTTGCCGTAAGCGTCGCAACATCCGACGCGTCGCCAGAGCAAGTTGAGTTACGCAGTGTAGCTGGCGTTGTGCAAATTCGCATCGCCGCGCGCACGGAACCGGTTGCCCTACGCCTGGAACTACGTACGCTTGCAGAAGCGACTAGTCCAGCGACGATCAGTAATCACGTACACGGCGTTGCTGTGGCGGATCCTGCGCGCTGGCAGACTTCGGGACCGCTACGTTGGGGAGAACCATTAACGACGCGCGGAGAACTCGGCGCCGCT
>JAGQPK010000021.1 GCA_020426755.1 Planctomycetales bacterium | reverse complement strand
ATTGTATTGCCCCGGCCGCAGCAAGCCGGGCGGTACCTTTAGGCGATTCGTCTCTTCCCGCGCAGAAAGATATTGCGGAGGGAAACTGCCACAATCACCAATAACCGTCCCGTTGATCTGCACGCGACACGCGTCCACGGCACGATCGACGATGAGTGTCACCGAGTCGGCGAGCAGGCCATTTGGCTGCGCCCAGGCATGCGGCACACGCACGTAAGCGCGTAACCAGCGCGTCGATTGCCGTGCCGCCGGCTGCAGTCCGGGCACATCAATCAGACTCCAGTCGGCGCAGCGCGCATTCGCAGCGAGCAGCAGCAACGTCGATATAACTAACGAAATCGTCGTCCGATGGTTGCGCATCACGCAAATTGGACTCCGGGAGTTTGCCATTATCACGAGACGATGATTCCAAACTCAGCGGCGGGGCAAACCGACGCTAACGCGTTACGGCGAATTACTACTTCAACATTCAACATTCGATATTCATTCCCGCGCCGCAGCACGGGCCTTGGCCAGCACGTCCGCGACGGAAACTGGCACACCGCCTTGGCGTTTGCTTTCATCCGCGGCTTCCATAAATGCGTAGATCGCCAAGGTTTCTTCGGCGCTGACCGGAGGCCGTTTTGTTTTGAAGAACTTGATGATCTCGACGACCAGCGGTTGATAGCCATCGTACTTGTCGATGCGGGCAACACCGGTGGAGCCGAAGACGGTGGCCCCGTATGCATGTTTACCGGCTCGCGTACCACGAAAGCTGCCGATGCGTCCGTCGGCCCAAGTACCGACGGCGTAATCGGTGTCGGGGGTCGAGATGCGTACGACTTGTTCGCAGTTCGGTCCCATCATGGTGAACAGCGTCTCGACGCCGTGGATGCCGTACCAATAGAGGTCGGGGTGAGTTGATTCAAGGGAGCAGGGGCTGAAGGCATCGCAGCCGATGACGTCACCGACCGAGCCTTGACGTGCTGCTTGAGTTTGTGCACTGTAGCGAAGCGAAGAGGATGACCAGACGGGCACGCCTGCCGCTTCGGCCTCGGCAAAGATACGCACCGCGTCGACGAGACTGCCGGCGATCGGTTTGTCGATGAAGACTGGCTTGCCGGCTTTCAGCACGGGACGCAACTGTTCCAAATGCGGCCGTCCATCATTGCTTTCCAGCAGGACACCGTCGACACGGGACACGAGTTCCTCGATGGTGTCAACGATCTCGACGCCCTGCGATTTAACTTTCTCGGTGTACTGCGGCACCCGTTCGACACTCGACTTAATATCCGGGCTGCCCTGCGGATAGGCGGCAACAATACGGCAGCCACGAAATTCTTCGGGCGGCGTCTCGGCGTTAAGTAGTGCGGTGAAAGCCGTTGCGTGCGAGGTGTCGAGGCCGATGATTCCCAGGCGGAGTGTATCTTCGGCAGCAACTCGTGCGTTTGCAGCAACGAATCCGAGGCCCAGCGCTAGCAGCACTGCCAACAGCGTGCGGTGACTCATGAGGATTTTCCTTCTCATTTGAACCACAACTCATCCGGCGCGGTTCAGGTGGATCAAGCTGACAACGGCGTCATGATACCGCGAAACGGCGGCAACTGCAGAAGATCCGCTGGCGGTGGCGCCTTGAAACTCCGCTGTCTCGACATCCTAGCGGCAGCCCGCGGCGTACTTGCGTGCGAGGACGTCACGTCGATTGACCGAGCGTTGCTAAAAATTGGGATCGTGCCTTGTTCGCCGTAACGCGTTCGCGTCGGTTTGAAGCGTCGGAAACTGCGGCTTGCGCCTTTCGGCGAACCCCAAGATTAAAGCTGCAACGTCGCACTAGCCGGTCTTGGGAGTCAACGGCTCCGTCTGCGAAGGAGTTGTGTGTCAGTGAAGCTGGGAAAGCTTTGGCAATACTCGGGATGACCGGAAACAGACGGGTAGTTCGGGGGGCACCGGCCAGACCGGATTTGCATGTGGCGGATGTGAGATTGAACCGGCTGGTAACGAGTTTCGCGAACACTTTGCAACAGTTGCGACGAAAAGAAACGGTATGAGTCGCACGCCGTGTGCAACGGACTTTCAGCGTATAGCGACGCACGGGGAAGTAGCTGCCGAAGCGAGCGTGACACCTATTGGGAATCGTCGGAGGGAACCGATGCGACACGGGTTTGGGCAATTCGCCGCAATACTAAGCGTGATGTTCGGGGTGGGGCAGTATGTCCTCGCGGCGGATATGTATCGCTTGCCACCGGCGCAACCTTCGATCGTCGACCACTGGGATCGCACCAGTTGGATGGCGGGCGATGCGTCTGCCGACGACTTGGAACTCATCGTATACACCGCCATTGGCCGCGCGGACTTTGATGACAGCCTGCCAATTCATCAGGCTGCTTGGGGCGGTCAGCCGGAAGCGCCTCCGTTACCGACGCTGGAGGACGAATCGCCTTCCCTATCGGTACCGGATGACGAGGGAACCGCTGAGGGCGACAATGGGGCGGCGGACGCTGCGGAGTCGGATGACGCGGCGAGTGGCAAACAGGATGGCAAAGAAGACTACAAAGAAAAGCCATTGGGAGAAGCGCCAGAGGACAATCGCCTGGCATTCCTACGTCAATCAACGCCGATGCTGCGTCCGGGGCAAGTCTCATGCGACTATGGCTTCCGTTATGTCTGGCGTGACAGCATTGCGCTCTCACTCTTGCCGGATTCTAGCCTGACCACGGGACGCGTTCGCACACGACAGTTGTCGATGCCATTGGGAATTCGTTATGGCTGGTCGAATGAGACTCAACTGTTTGCCAGCTTGCCGGTAGGCATGGGGATACTCGATCGCGCGGATTTGGCGCGTCAGGAGGTGACAAGTGTCTTTGGCACCGGAGACTTGGCTGTGGGCTTTAATCATTTGTTGCGCAACGGCAAGGGAGTGTGCTCGGACCTAATCTGCGGCATGACGTTGAACGTGCCGATCGCAGCAGATCCATTCCAAAGCAGTCCTGGCCCTGCGGCGCTGGGCAGTGGGTTCTGGGGGCTATCGACGAATCTGTCGTTCATTCGTCAAACCGATCCCGCCGTGTTGTACGGTGGCTTAGGGCACACCCATTTGTTCGAAGACAATTACCTTGGAGCACAGATTGATCCCGGTGAAGTCATCTCATATCAGTTGGGAGCGGGGTTCTCCGTAAACACAGAGCTGACTTTCACGACGACTTTCCAAGGCGCCTATCAATTCAAGCTCCGTGCCGACTCGGTTTCGCTGCCAAGTTCCGCACAGGAACCCATCTCCATGCGATTTGCAATGGTCTGGGCGAACTGTAAGCATCGCATCATCGAGCCATTCGTGACGATGGGGCTGACGCCCGACGCACCGAATGTTGATTTTGGTGTGATCATAACGCGACAGTAATTCGGATCATCGAAGGAGTCTGTTGACCCATGCGTCGAAGTTGTCTTGTCAACGCGTTTGCATTTGGGGCGAGTATCCTGCTGGCTGCGACAGCAGACGCGGCGAAGCCGATCAAGATCGCGCCACCTATCCGCGATCCCAATCGTATCGCGCAGCGGTACGTGAAGGACTGGAAGGCGATGCGTGAACAGAATGTCGTGATGCAACAGTACGACTATTCGTGTGGTGCGGCCGCATTGACGACGCTCTTGCGATACTATTGGGGTGACGACGTGACGGAAGAGCAGGTGCTCAACGCGACACTCAGTCACATGAAGCCGGACGATGTTAAGGATCGAATGAAGAATGGTCTGGCGATTACGGATTTGCGGCTGGCGGCCGAAGAACTTGGCTATCCGGCGGCCCTAGGATCGCAGCCAATGAGCAAACTGATGGAAGCCAAGGCCCCGGCGATCGTCCGCATTATTCAAAACGAATACGAACATTTCGTCGTATACCGTGGCGTTGTGGAAGACCGAGTGTTTTTGGCGGATCCGATTCGCGGGAATATCCGTATGTCGGTCAACAAGTTTGCCTGCGCTTGGTTGCCGCCCGGCAAGCGTGAGGGGGTGTTGCTGGTCGTGGCGAAGAAGGGTGTCACCAAGCTGCCGGAGAATGCGCCGTTGACGTTGCATTACCCGTGGTGTCGCGATGCGGCTCCCGAACATCAAGCCGCCCGCCGCGGCCTCTATCTGAAGTCACTCGGCCCAGTATTGCAGCCGGTGATCCCGATCACTCGTTAGGGAAACACGCCGCCCGTAATGCGGATCGGACTGCCAAAGACCAAGTTGCTACCGACGAGACTTGTTTGGTTGAGCACGAACTGAACCGTATCACTGAACTCGACTGTTTTGGCGACTTGCAGGCGGATATTCGATAGGTTTGTGTTCTGGAAGTCAGGGCCTAACTGTTGGCGAAAGTCTGACAAGGCCAGGTCGAACTCCAGGTCCTTCTTGAAGTGGATCGTCCGCGCGAACGCCAACGTCAAATTGCGATACTCAAGTTGCTCGGCCGCGATCACCTGTTGTCCCAAATTCACGCCATCCAGGAAACCCTTGCCGCGGATCGCCTGCCCTTCAGCGTCCGAGACGTGACGCATTCCGGCGAAGCCCATTTGTGACAAGATGTCCGGCGAGATTCCAGTCGCGTGACTGTTAGCTGAGGTCGCTTGAGGGCGCGGAGTATCAGCACGGACGACGTTCGGTACGCACGTCAGAGCAAATACGATGGCGACGAGGGGATGAGTTCGCATTGTTCTAGCCTTGGGCGTGCTCAGATGGCGGAGTATTCTTGCGGGCGACTACGTATCGAATAGCGATAAATTGCCCGCCACGTCGCTCCCCTCGCGAAATCAACTTCCGGCGAGGGGAGCCCATGGCGTCATGCGACGGTTGGGGCTTAGTGGCCAAAACCGTAGCTACCGAACGACTTGATGCTCGGCAATTTCGGGCCGAGGAACAGGAATTCGCTCTTGTTCGCCGAAGCCGTTTCGGTGATGAACGAATTCGAGTAGTTGACCTTCACGGCCAAGCCAACGTTCTTGGCGGTGGCGGTTTGGAACAACGACTCGGTGTTGTACGACAGCACGTAAGGAACAAAACCGCCGATGTCGCCGGCGCCCTTACCGCGAACAGCCATGCCTTCGCTGTCGGAAACGGACTTCATTTGGCCAAAGCCCATCGCCGCAAACACGTCGTTGTCTGCTGCTTGAGCGTTGCTGGCGAACACTGCGACTGCGCACAGAGCGCAAATGCCTAGTAGCTTCTTCATGTGAATTTCCCTTAGGTCTAGGTCAATGTGTTTCCACAAGTGAATTGACTTCGACTGACAATGAGTTGGCAGCCGGTCGTCCGAGTTGCCGCGGCACTCGGAAAGTTCATGCATGACACCGAACAACCTAAACCGACGTTTTGCTAGTCACAACGGACGGCTGCGTGACGATCTCGTGGTACTCACCTGCCGTTGACGTGATGCTCGACCAGGATTCTGAATTGCGATGTCGGATCTTGTGTAGCCGGCATCGACGCAACGCGCCGTGCGTCCGTGACGCTGTGGTGCGCTGCAGCAAACAAGCCGCTCATCTCTGGACACGCCACAGCACGCCTTCGCCGGTACCGTCCCCAGAGAAGCGGATGCAGCGACTCTTTTGACATCGGTTGAGACTCTTGATGGTGTCCTGCAGCCGACGCTTTGGATCCACTTCAGCTACCGGAGGCAATGGATCGTCGATCCGCGCCGGCCAACCTTCTTCATGAAACGCCATCAGCACGGCCTCCTGATTCTGCGATGGCAGCTTGAAGCACTTGACAATTTCGCCATTCAAAGACAACTCATGACGGTCAGCGTCCCATATCGGCAGTACGTCCGGCACGAGGGACGCGTCCAACGACGTCACTTGTGAAATGGATTGCTGCGGCGGGACGATTGAGCGTTCCTGTTGAACGTCCGAATTGACGGTACGGACTGTGGCTGCGGGTTGAGCCAGATATTCGTCCACGATTTCTCGGCCAGACGCCGTCAAAATAAAGCAGGCCCGCCGTGGAATTGAGAGACCCTTGCAGCGACGAAAGCTTCGGTTCGGATCGCCGGGCAGGGTCAGTTCGCGCCCCACTTCGACCCAACCCTTGCATACCAACCAGCGCATGTCACTGATCGTAACCCCCAATTTCAGCAGCTCGCCACGCTCAACAGCTAAATCCCACGGGTCGCAGTTCAAGTCGGCCGTGTAAGAACTAGTTTGTAGCAATAATCTAAGACCCATATCCAGCGTCGTCGGCATCTTAGGTAGCAATGGAGCTTTGGCGGCGGAGCTCGAATTTTCGTTGGCTGACGGCTCACGGGGCCAGCTTGGTTTCAACGGCGTTGCCAATTGTCGGTCCCTGAATATCTTGGCGCATTTGTCGATTTTTGACGCGTGAGTGAACATCAAGGTGTGTTTATGTATAAACGTGTGTTTAACAAGCGATACGGGGGTAGACCACGGACGCTGTGGGTTTCCTTGGACGGAAACTACTATTCGCTAGATTGCCAAGGCGGGGGGAGAGTCTGGTACACTACTTGCGGTTTACGCAGCTTGTCGTCCGTGAATTTGGATACAACGAGCGTCTGTTGAATACCCCTTGGCAAGAAGTGGTTTCCGGAAAACACAAGGAGACATGGAAGAAATAGGGGGCGGCTATGCGCATCAAAGTGACACCAACGCGACATCGCGACAACGGCAAGCTTGGCCTGAATCTGCCGTTTCCAGCTCATCTGTCGTTGGGGCTGGACGCATTGGTACAGGCAAGGGACTACGCGCATCATTGTGATGCGCCCATCTGGACTTTCGCGCTCACATATCGCGAACTGCGAAACTACGGTTTGATCGACAATGATCTGCGGTTCCTCTTGCTGAACCAATTGTTGATGCATGGGGCTGAGTCGACGGAGCAGTGTGCTCAGCGGAAAATCGACGTTGTCGAGACCATGGTATTTGGCGAGCCATCGAGTTTCATCTTGACGAAGAAGGGCTACGAATGGGCCCAACGCCTGTTGCGGGCAAGTGGCCAGGCGGAGAGCGACGAGATGCTGAAACCCATTTGGGACGGGGATCGACACCGATTGACGCTTAGCGGCACGGTTGTCAAGGAATTTAAACTTCCGTCTCCGAATCAGGAATGCATCCTGTCAGCGTTTCAAGCGGCGGATTGGCCGCCTTCAATTGACGATCCGTTACCCTTCCATGCTGAATTCGAGCCCAAGCGACGATTGAATGACACGATCAAGGGGCTCAATCGAAATCAGAAGGACGCACGTATCAGGTTTTGCGGTGACGGCACAGGTTGCGCTGTGCTGTGGGAGCTTGCTTGATTGCTTTCGCCACGAGGCGGTTTACCGCGCGCCTTGGCCTGTTGCCGGAAAGCACCGCCTCGTTTCCACGCGGCGGTGGCCATCCGTCGCCTGACTGCGTCACATGAGCGCCCGTTGGAACAGGCACAAGTTCCGGTATCTTGGCTCCTCAGGAGCTAATACGACACGTTCTGTGCAAAGATGACACCTCATGTTGACCATCTGTTCGTCGGGTTCAAGCTGGCGCCGGGATCTGCCGGATCCGCGAGACCTTTCGCCGAACCATTCGGCGGTGAGGGAGATGCTCTCTCGGACGACGCACACGGTGACGCGCACGCCGCAAGCCGATCTGCGTGAGTACTTCCAGCAGGTTCGCGACCAATACCCTCTAAACTCGTCTTCAGCGCAGGCGTGTGTTGCCTTATTCGAATACTTTGAGCGACGCGCGTTCGGCAGAATGACCTGCCTCTCTCCTCTGTATCTGCACCAATGTGCGCAGAAGCTTTTGGCCAAGCAGTTTGAAAGCGGAACCGACTTGCGCACGGTTTTGAAATCGGCTGTGCGGTTTGGAATCCCTGAGGAGTACCACTGGCCCTACGATTCGGCGTGGTTCAATCGAGATCCGGATCCATTTCTAAGTCGTTCTGTCCGGGCATTTGAATCGTGTATCTACGTGCGTTTGGACACGCCAAATCAGACGGGCCCCGATACGCTGGAGACAGTGCGCCGCTTTGTGTTGGCGGGGTACCCGGTGGCATTCGGCATGCTCTTGCCGAGTTCGATCTCGAACGACGCGACGATTCACTATCGACCGACCTTTGACAGTTATCGTCAAGGTCACGCTTTTGTTGTCGTGGGCTTTGACGACCGTCACTTACATTCGGGTCGAGGGTCGCTGTTGGTTCGTAGTTGCTGGGGAACGGATTGGGGCGACAACGGCTACGGCTGGTTGCCGTACGGGTACGTTGAAAACCAAGTGGCGGTCGACTTCTGGACGCTGCTGCATGCGGATTGGCTCGAGTCGGGAGAATTCGACTGTCCGCTCATCTAGAATCTTTGCACCTGGCTGGATGGGCGGCTATCATTGACCCCGCTAGATCCCCGCCGATTCGTTTAGCACAGGAGTCCTACTTGCCATGGTGCAATTGAGCCTTTCGCGACTTCACTTGCTCACGCGAACAATCTGTTGCTGCGTTATCATCTCGTGTACTAACGCCGTTGCCTTCGCGCAGCATGAGGCGGAGCTGATCGATGTGGCTCGTCAACCGCTGCAATCGCAAGTACGGCGCCTCGTTCAGGCACTCGAGTTTCTTGGGCAGCCGCTGACGCCACCACAGCGGCAGGCGATTAACGCGGCACTTGAGGAAACGGACGACGCCAAGTGTGTCGAACAGATTCAGAAGACGCTTAATCCCTTGTGTCTTTTGGCGGTGCACATCAACCCAGAGAGTCGTGTTAAGGTGGCCGCCGGTCATGCGGACAAGAATCTTGTTGAGCAAGGCTGGCAAGTGTTTTTGGTGAAGGTGCACAACGAGGCTGGTGTCACCGCGCAACTGAAGGTCAATAGTCCCAACGCGGCACCGTTGTACAAGGGGTCCACTGGATCGCCAGATCCCGCTGAGTCGGTGCGCCCACAGGACGTACCGGATCGCTGGCTGGATGCGCAGATGTTCGACGGCAAGCCGCTCGTCGCTACGCTCTCAGGCTTGCCGCTCGAGTACCGCATTCTGCAAATCTACAGCCGTGATCACGGTCAGCGCGAAGCCACATTTGCCTTCAACGTTGGACAAGGCACTCAAGATATCGGCTTTCGTAACGAGGTGCCGGTGCTGTTTGAATGCGCTCCCGCGGTACCAGTCACGGTCAAAGTGCTGGATGTCGATGGCACACCGACCACGGGGCAGTTTGTGTTTCGGGACGCGATGGGGCGGGTGTACCCAGCGCGTTCACGGCGGCTGGAACCCGACTTCTTCTTTCACGATCAGATCTATCGACACAGCGGCGAAAACGTGCTCCTGCCGCCAGGTAGTTATGAAGTGACCTTCACGCGGGGACCTGAGTACAAAATCTCCAAGCGACAGTTAGTTGTCACTGCTGGGACCAAGCCCACGGAGACATTTCAATTGGAACGCTGGATTCATCTGGTTAAGCACAACTGGTATTCCGGTGATCATCACATTCACGCGGCCGGTTGCGCTCACTACGAAGCGCCGACGCAAGGCGTGACGCCGGAAGCGATGATGCGGCATGTGCTCGGCGAGGATCTCAACGTCGGTTGCGTGCTGTCGTGGGGGCCGTGCTGGTATTTCCAGAAGCAGTTCTTTGATGGTTCCGTCCACCAACTTTCCACACCCGACTATTTGATGCGGTATGACGTGGAAGTGTCAGGGTTTCCCAGTTCCCATTGTGGACATCTTTGCCTGTTGCGTTTGACCGAGGACGATTACCCGGGCACCACCAAGATTGACGAATGGCCAAGCTGGGATCTGCCGGTGTTGAAGTGGGGGAAGGAGCAGGGGGGAGTCGTGGGCTTCAGCCACAGCGGTTGGGGGTTGGAGATCAAGGGCGACTATTTGCCGAACTACAACCTGCCACGCTTTGATGGCATTGGTGCCAATGAGTACGTCGTCGATGTCGTGCATGATGTATGCGACTTCATTTCGGCCGTCGACACGCCGGCCGTCTGGGAATTGAATGTTTGGTACCACACGCTCAACTGCGGCTACACCTGTCGCATTAGCGGCGAGACGGACTTTCCGTGCATCTATGGCGATCGAGTTGGCTTGGGGCGTGTCTATGTGAAGCTGCCACCGAATCAACCGTTGAGCTACGATCCGTGGGTGAAAGGCATTCGCGACGGTCGCACATATTGCAGTGACGGTCTGAGCCATCTGTTTGACTTTCAAGTTGACGATTTGGAAGCAGGCTCGCCCGGTCCCGATGGCCGCGTTAGCGTCTTGCCCGCCAAGAGCGGTCAGGAACTGAAGATCAAAGTGCAAGCGGCGGCGCTCTTGGAGGAGACTCCGCGAGAAGACATTCGCTCGCGGCCGCTTGATCAAAAGCCGTATTGGCATACCGAACGTGCGCGCATCAAGGACTCACGCCGTGTCCCCGTCGAACTGATTGTCAACGGTCAGTCGGTCGAGCAAGTTGAAATCGAAGCCGACGGCTCGATTCAAGATGTCAAGTTCGACTACAAGCCGACTCAATCAAGTTGGATTGCGCTGCGCGTCTTCCCCGCCGCACACACCAACCCTGTGTTCGTTGAGGTGGATGGCAAGCCGATTCGTGCCAGCAAACGTAGCGCCCAATGGTGCTTGGATGCAGTCGATGCCTGTTGGCGTGAGAAGGAATCGAGAATTCGCGAGTCCGAACGACCGGCCGCCGCTGCGGCGTTTGATACGGCGCGACAAGCGTATCGACAACGGCTGAGCGAAGCGACGGTCGATTAAGACTTGATTGTCGCCCCGTCGACGAAGCGACGATGGTTGAGCAACAAGATCGCACTGCACTGCAATTGGGAGTGCGATCGCGCAGCTATCGCTTCAATGCAAGGCAAAATGTTCGGAACCACGTCCGCATACGAGGGCGATTCGGCGGCGTGTCAAATCGGCCATCGCCTCGCGCACTGGCTCGTTCAAGCCGCTCGTCATAAGGCCAGCTGCAGACTCTGTCGCAGAGTAGGCATTCCGGAACAGCGATAGTTGCGCAATCGCACTCCAAATTCCAGGTGGAACACAAGCTGCCGAGCTTACTCTGACAAACGACTACTCGCGCTGAAGAGTCGTGGCAATCCGTTCCATGATCGGCGCGCTGGGCACGGGCACCACGGATGTGATCGAGGCCGGGAGGCCGGGTACCTCAAGTAGATCAGGAGCGCTCTTCGCACCGATGTCTCCGGCGCGAAAGCCATGGGCGGACCACGCAATACGCATAATATCGGGATCCTGCAACGCCTCGAGCAATCGTTTGCCATTTTCGTTCAAGGCCATCAGCGGATGGTTCGACCACACCGTCGGCTGCGGGTAAAGGATACGGAGGCGATCGCGGATGACAGGCAGCGACTCTTTGTGCAACGCGGAGAATTCGACAATCTGATTCTCATATCCAACGATGATTGGGTAAGCTCCCTCGCCTTGTTCGACGAACAGGCTGAATAGGACACCGGACGATTCCTCCATGTAGCCTTGTCGCGCAAAAACATTTTGGATTTTCGGGAGCAGCGGTTCAAGTTGTTCCGAAGTTGCCACCGGCTCACCGTTCAAGACGTCCGCAAGTAACGCGGCATACATGTTCCCCGAATTGCTACGAAGTGGGTCGGTACTGCGGATGTTGACTTTGCCGAAAAGCTGGTTCAGCCCGAGATCTTTCCAGGTGGCGCCTTCGACGATCAAATCGAACAGTTGCTTGGGTTCCGTCAGGTAGTACACCGTGTCACGCTGTTCGATGATTTGACGCTCGATTAACGCGTCGACAACGGAACGCCACGAGTACATCACGAGTGGGGAGTGAAAGATTGATTCGACCTTGGCAGGTTGGCCGCCGTGTTTGCGGTACATGTCGACATTCGTCTGATCCGCTGGCCAGAGGAAATCGAGATCGTTTGCCGGTGCTTGTACCATTTCCACCGACCCGGATTTCTTGGCCTGGACGTCGATGCCATATTTCCGCCGCAGGATGCTAATAACCTCTGGATTGTCGAGAAACGTGATTTTCTCGCTACCAACCAGACCTACGACACGGACCACGTCGGTGGCGTCTGGCGATTGCATTACTTTGAACGCGACGACGATGCCAATCGCCACCAACAATAATAGAAAACCAACAAATCGCTTCATGTCTAATTGTTCAGATTCTCAGTGCGGAATTGTACGTCCACGAGCTCTTCGTAGACCCGGCCATCGATACGAAGTTCCACGGCAGATTGGTCAATTCGATGCTGCAACATTTGTTCGAACGTTTCCCGAGCGCGAGCGAATGTCTGTTCGGTTTGATCAAGCGCGCCGCGGGCGGAACTGCTCAGGTTGTCCTCGGTGATTAGACTGGCGTACCGCTCGACCATGCGCCGTAGCTGATCGACAAGCTGTTGAAAGTCGTCGGCGATTTTTTGGGGCGTATCGCCGCGACTTGAGTCTGCGAGCAGGCGGCTGAGTAGATCGCAGATATGCTGTACTTCACTCCGAAACGCGCCTGGTGGCAGTGACGTGTGAGCAGACCGGAGGGCGTCAACGGCTGCCTGGCATTCGACTCGATAAGCATCAATTGGCGCTGCTTGCTCCTCGGAGGCACTCGCAGGCAAGCTCAGTCGAAGACCAGCATAAACGGCCAGTGCGGTCGCGATCGTAGCCGCCAACGGCATCGATGCCGCTGTCGTGGCTCCCAAAGCCCCGATTGCCGCGCTTCCGGCGATGATCTCCCTGGCCAAGACTTTCATAGACTGAATTTCGCGATCAAACAAACACCATGGTGTGCCAACCTTCCACAGTACAAAGTGGCACGTGCGCTTCGTGCCGCTAATTGTAACCTTTGGCTTCCCGAAATGCCTTAATCACGTCCTTGCGGCCATCAAACATACGTCCGCCGGTCGAGGTGGCTAAAGGCTCCATTTGGCTCGGATCTGCCCGCCCGAATAGAATGGTAAAGATTGGGACGTCGCGGCTCAGTTTCTCCTGTGACATGACTTGCTGGAAGTCACTTAACGAACCGTCGGACACGCCGTCGCTCATCAAAATAATCGCCGTATGATATTTTCCCGTCGACTCAAGCTCCGCCACATCGCGCAGCGCATCGGCGACGGCACTATACATTTGTGTCCCACCGCCGGCGGGTTGCTGTTCAATTTGCGCGAGCAGTTCACGCAGCTTTGCCGGGTCATTGCCGTCGACTCGCCACGTTGCGATCAGTCTTTCGTTGAAGGGCAGTACCAGTGTCACGTCTTGGGATGATGCTTGCAGTAGGTAACGACTCGATTCATCCTGATCAAGTAGCGTGAACATGGCCTCCTTAAGCTGCGACTCGCCGGCGCCTTCCATGCTGCCGGAGTAGTCAACCACGTATGCCGTTAGCGATGGCTTGCGAAACACGACCTGATACAGGTTAAGTGCTTCCCGAATCGTATCTCCGGTCGGCATGCGAATTGGACTGAGCACACGATTCGGGTCAATTCCCCACTCGGGCTTGAACGAATCCGAGTTGGACGTAAGTGCGCCACCGAGGATCCCAGTGCGTCGCCCCATGCGGGCTAACTGCTGTTGGCTATCTGCGGACAACAGATAGTCCTGCAAACCTTTGAAGAATGCTTCTTTCGCGCTGTCGCCGCGATCAATGTATGCCAGCGGAGAGTCTGCGATCGTCAGGCCAACCACGGGATAGACAACGTAGTACGGTTCTTTGCCGGCCGCTTCGAACTGCTGGTTGGCTTCGATGACCATGAATTCGTAATTGATCATGGCGTCAAAACGATTGTATCGTTCCACGACCATCTCTTTGAGCCATCCACTACTGCCGGCAGAACGGTTGACGGTTCCCAAGAAATCTCGGATCTGCATGCGAACTTGATCATCGGCCAACAAATCGCTCGTTAGCACTTCGGGCTGTCCGGAGAATGCGGACAGACATCCAAGGTAAAACGAGGCTCCCGAATTGGATTGCGTCGCTGACGTCATCGCCAATCGCAGATGCTCTTGCTTGGTCGCTGCAAGGATCTCTGCGACCGTCACGTCCTTGCCTGGCCAGCCAAGGCGTTCCGCAAAAGAACGTTTGACACCGAACACGACGGGCGAGCGACAGATGCTCTTCGAAAGCTTGGCGACGTTTTGGTTGTCGCCCAGTGCAATCCAGATGGAAGCAGCCGGCCAGACTGCATCGAATTCTGTCGAGAGACCTTTCTCTAATTCACGCGAAATATCGACGGAGCCCAAGTAAGAAACGTCGACATCAACACCTTGGGTCCGCGCATATTGCTTGACTAAGGGCTCGATCGCCTTGTTCTCCGAGCCGGCCACCAGACGAAACGAGACACCGCGACTATTCGCGGTACTGCCACTGCCTGAGGGCGTTCGCTGGGAGCAGCCTGAGGCGATGAATGCCAATAAGATGCAGGTCGCTATTAGGCGTGACATCGACGCGATCTCCACTCGATCCAATGTCGTGGATGTTTGCGGTCGCTCGCTGTCGCTTGACACAGGGACTGAGACGATGTCGCTGAAAGTCTGCCGACGACCGCTGGGGCCAACGATCCTCGTTCACCCTGGAAGAATGTTTTAATGTATGCGGCGGCGGTTCACTCGGCTGCGGGCGGCGGATCTCATTATTTTCACAGATTCTTCATGTGGCTCGCGTCAGACGCGACGTCGCACGAAGAAACCAATCCAACTCAACAGACCGAACAGGATTGATGTGAGGCCCATAGGTTCGGGGACTTCAGCTAACGCGGGGCGGCGTCCGAGTTCGTAGCCGCCATCGATGAAGGCCATTACCAAGTCGGTTGAGTCGAAATCAAAATCGCCGTCCCAATCGCCTTCATTCCAGTTAGCCACGGCGCCCTGTTCGTACTTGCCTGCCGCGAACACAACGACCAGATCCGACGAATTGAACTCGCCGTCCAGATTTGCGTCACCCATCCAAGTTCCGTATAGGTCGTTAACCCAGAACAGCCGATCCGCGTAGTCGGCCACGCCATCGCCCGTCAAGTCATAGGTGCCATTGCCATTGACCTGCGCTTGTGCGAGGAGATCGAGATCCGCTGCGTCGAGCACTCCGTTGTCATTGAAGTCGCCGATGACGCCGCTGCCCAAGTGCACCGACACTCCGAATGTCCCAGCAGCTTGATAAGAAGCAATACGCACATTTGTGGCGTTTCCCAGCACAAAAAAATTGGCGGCTGACACATCGAGTTGCCCTGTGAAGTGAATCAAATCGAGTGATAGATCGCTCGTCAGTACAAAATCATCACTGATTTGAAAATACACGTCACCGGCTAAAGTTACGTCGCCGGAGACTTCAAGCACGTCGTACTCGCCTGAGTCGGACCCATTGATCTCCAACAGCAACTGGCTATCGTCGAGTTGCACGAAGTTGCCGTTAACACGCAAGCGTCCCGGAGACATGCCGGGTGCCACGATGCCCCCATTGTTGACGACGTTTCCGTCGATTGTGCCATTACCGGCCAAGACGCCGTTCGGCAATATCTCGACACCTCGCGTCGCTGACAAATGGCTGTCAGTGGAAAGTGATAGTGCAGATGTAGCACCTCCCTCGGCCCCAATGGCTAGGGTACGCACGTTATGTTCTCCGGCACCGGTCGTGACGCTCACTGGAACGTCGCTTCCGATAAACACGTCATAGGCTGCGTTCGGTTCAACATTGAGGGACCAGTTCTGCCGGTCGTCCCAGATTCCGCTACCAGCTGTCTTCCAAAACAAGAGTGGTTCGAACCGCACGACAACTTCGCGGTCGTCCTCCAGGATCGCGGTGTATGCCAATTGCATGTCATCGTTCAGATCGTTTAATGTCAGATCGCGGATCGTGCCGCCGGCGAGGTCCGCGCCACGCCGAGCAATTTCTACGACGTTCGAGCCGTCGTAGAGGAAGATGCCGCCGCTGGCGTAGGAGAAGTCGTTGGCGCCGAAGTCAGCGTAAAATGCGATGTGGTCCGAGTTGTTTAGGAGTGGAGTCGTGAGCAGATTACCAAATGAACCATCGCCCGGATAGAAAACGTTCGTGCCGTCAGGAGTCGCTTGGTTGCCTCGGGCAATGGTGCGTAGTTTGTCATCAGCGTAAGCATAGAGTCCTTGGTCATCGAAGAACGCGACATGACCGGCGTCGTTGATCGTGCCCGGACTGGGCCTGCCAATCGTGTGTCCTTCTTCGGTTTGAGTTTGAAATTGTACGGCAATCAGCTTGTTCGCATTGCCGTCATGGACGGCGACGAACGGCTGGACTCGTGTATCGTTGGGCGTCAGCACGTTGCCGCCGAACGTTGTTTGCCCCGATTGATTGATGCTTCGCGCGGAAGCCGTAAAGCTGAAAAACTGATTGCCCGCGGCGTCGGTTTGATTGCCAACCGCCAAGGGAGTCAGCGTGCGGCCGTCGACGCGATAGAGTGCATCGGCCGTACCACGTGCCCGCACGAGCGCTTGCCCCGCGTCATTCATGTCGTACGCTGTGACAGACTCAACCGTGCCCGTTTCTGGCAATGATTCGCCGGCAACGACAAGCGATTCAAATTGCCCGGCCGCCACGCGGTAGGCGCCCAAATGTTCGCTTCCTGACGCGTCGCGCGTGACCATGCTCACTAAAACTTGTTCATTGCGATTAACGCTATGGACATCTTGCACCGACACCACCGTGCCCGCGTTCTGCGGCAGTTGTGTACCGGTCTGCAAGTATTCTGTAAGGCGATCGGCGGTCGAGATGAACAGCCGGGTATTCACATCATCAGTTGCGAACGCTACTGCACCGCTTCGACTGGCGGACATCTTCAAACGATTGATTGTGATTTTGTCACCGCCGACCGTTGAGTCGGCTTCAACGACGTTAGCTCGCAGCACCGTGCCGCTCGTGCGATACACGCCTTCTCTTGTTGTGCCATCGCGAAACTGTGTGTCCACGGCTGGAATGATTGCGTCACCGACATCGGTCAAGGCGACGTACGCCTGTTCCCACGGTTGATTGAATTGCTTCGCAAGGTGAAACTCCGTGAACGTGCCGTCGCCGCGCGGTGTCACGTCGCCGCTGCGCGCCAGCACTGTCGCGACGACGCCGTCACGCACATCAATTTCTTCGACGACCGTTTCACTTTGCGCATAACTGTTGATCACAGTCGTGCTGGGCCCACCCAGGATTGGGTGCGTGGTGGGATCAAGATCAACCTCATTCAAATCGGGCAGAGGTGAAACGTGCAGCGTCGCCGTGATGTTGCCCACTTCGTCCGTGGCGTAAACCGTCGGTCCATCGGCCGGTAAATTGAAGGCCGTATATTGGCTCATGTCAGCGCCAATAATGTAGCGACCTAGATTGATTGATTCATTCGTGTCCGGGTCGGTTACGATGATATCTGTGGTGGACCGAAACACCTCCGGCGGTTCATTCGTATCTAACAGCATCTCCTCGGGATAGTAGCTTTCGCCCGCCGCGACAACGTGCAGTTGCCGTGTTCCGCCGCCAGCTAGGTCTTGGACGAAAGTTAGGTCATAGATGTCTTCACCGTTCTGCTTGCCCTGATAGGACGTGCTCTCAAACCGCAAATGGCGGAAGTCCGAGTTGTCCTTGAGAATCGTGATTTCATCGCCCATCACGTCTTCGATCGGAATGGTCCAGGGATCGGGATCGAGCAACGGTACTCGTAGTAACTGTTCTTCTACGGGGCCGACGTGGATCAGCGGGTCGAGTTTGCCTCCCGGGATGATTGGTGAATTGATGCCGATCGCATCCATCGTCGCCGTGACGCCGAACGAGATTCCGGTTTCGTTGCTGAATGTGTTGCGCAACATGTATTCCGGTTTCACAATAATTTCGTCGGAGCCTGAAAACACTGGCGTCCATGAGATCGGTTCACCCAGCGGAAACTCAACTGACTTCTGCAGATTGCCGTCGACCAGCACCGACTCGCTAAAATTAAGTCGTACCCATGGATCTGGCGTAAAGGTTTGGTCCTGATAGACGCTGATAGTCGGGCCGCCACTCAGACTCAGTAGATCAATCTCCAAGACGCCGAAGTTCGGATGCAGAAAGGGACCGATGAACGGAATCAGTTTTTCGAAGTCGGCTTGCAACTCAAAAACTCGTGAAAGATTCTCGCCATGCAACACACGGTCGCTGCCGGGAGCGAGTCCAGCGGTAACACCGAGCGTTGGTAAGGCGACTGTCACTTCGCCGATGTTGGGGATGGGAAACTTCTTCGGACTTGTCAGATCAAAGATGCCTTTGTCCTCTCCGCCGATATAGAGTCCG
>JAGQPK010000219.1 GCA_020426755.1 Planctomycetales bacterium | reverse complement strand
CACCAGCCTACTTCGCGGTCGATAGTCTTACGCTTGGCGGCGGCGATACGTTGCCGGGCGATTTTGATGGTGATGGTCAACTTACGGCGCTCGACATCAATCAGTTGACTCAGCAAGCGGCCAGCGGCGAATATTCCTCGGCCCTCGATCTGAACCAAGATAACTTGATCAACTTTGGGGACATTACCTTCTGGATTCGCGACGTCAAAAAGAGCTGGATTGGCGATACCAATCTGGACGGTGAATTCAATTCGAGTGACCTGGTGACGGTACTGGCAGCGGGTACCTACGAGCAGCCCGCTACCACCGCTGTCTGGACGACAGGTGACTTCAATGGCGACGGTCGCGCCAACACGAGTGATCTAGTCGCCGCCCTCGCGGACGGCGGCTATGAAAACGGTACACGTGCCGCCGTCGTCCCGGAACCGAGTGGCATCGTCATGCTCGCACTGGGCTTGATGGCCATCGGGCGAAAGATCGGACGGATCTGACTGATCTTCATTGAATCCGATCTGACGGATCCCTTAGATCGGACGGATCCGACTGATCTTCGGTGCATCTGACTGATCAGTCGGATCGATCAAATTCGTCGCCAACCGTCGCGCTTTGATGCGGACGTAGGGCGCTACGAAGCAACTGCGATGTCCAAAACTACCGGGCGTCGCATCGGTTTTGGCGTGCACCGGTTCGGTGAGATCTTCGACTACGAATCCAGCCCGGCACATCCATCCGATCAGTTGTTCCCAGCGATGGAGAAACTCAAGCGTCCCCTCTTCACGATGCAAGCTACCTTGCACGCCAGGTAGCGGGCCAGATTGATAGTAGGGCTGCGTGAGGGGATACCCACCATGCTGTTGCGGCGCAACTTCCGCTTGCAAGCTGACAGGCTGCTTATGCTGACTAACATAGAGGCCGCCGCGCACGGTCACTCGGGCCACTTCGGCGTAGACCGGGCGCAGGTCTGGCAAATAGCAAGTACTGACGGGATGCACGACAAGGTCGAATTGCTCGTTCGCAAACATCGACAGATCGTCCATTGACGTCTCGACCGTTTGCAGATGCAGCCGACGTTCCTGAGCGACTTCACGATCCAGCTCAAGCTGCGCCGAACTCACATCGACCACGGTGACTTGCGCCCCCGTTGCGGCATACAGTGGTCCGTGGCGGCCTCCGCCCGCAGCCAAGCACAACACACGTTTGCCGTTCAACGTTGGCCCGAGCCAGCCCTGACTGTCGAGCAACTTCAACGGATCACGAAAGTCTGCGTCAGTCGCCGCGCGTGTGAATCGTTGGCCTCGACGGGCAAGTTCGTTCCAGGCGCGCCGATTGAATTGCTGGGCACCCTGATTCGGCGCTGGTTCGAATTGGCTCATGGGGATTGACCTTCTGATTGCGTCAGATCCGACTGATTTCGTTAGATCGGTCTGATCATCATTGGATCCGACTGATCTGCCTGATCTTCAATCTACTCAGCCAGCGGTTCTTGCTGGCTCAGGCAATGGAGCGCGCCCAACCCATAGATCAAATCATCGGCAGGCACCGGTTCGATCCGACGCCCTGGAAAGCAGGCTTCAATTTGTCGGCACGCGATATCATCTTGCGAGTCACGAAACACGGGCACGAGTACCGCGCCATTCACCAAATAGAAATTCGCGTAACTTGCCGGCAGCCACATCCCGTCATCGGCACGCGGCGTGGGAGCTACAAGCGGTTCCGACGTCAACTGAATCCCGGCGCGTAACGAAAACTCATTCAACCGCGAGCGGTTCTCACGAAACATCGAACTCCCGGCGACGTCGGTCAGCAAGACGTGCGAACGGTTCACAAACCGGCCGATTTGATCGATGTGACTATCGGTGTCGTCACCCAAAATCTCACCGGTCAGCCAGACAATATGTTGCGCCGCCAGATAGTCACGCAAGTTGCGTTCAACCTCTACGCGCGACATCCCGGGATTACGATTTGGATTGAGCAAACACGGCTCCGTCGTCAGTACGGTGCCGTCACCATTTCCTTCAATCGAACCGCCTTCCAAGATCATCGAACTGACAATCCGGCAGCGTCCGCGTACGTCAGCGACATATGCCGGAACTAGGTTATCTCGATCAAATGGCGGATACTTGCCGCCCCAGGCGTTGTATTGGAAATCGAGCAGCACCGAGGGTCGGTCAGCGCCGCCTTGCAGAAAGATCGGGCCATGATCACGAATCCACGAATCGTTCGTAGCGAATTCGTGCAAACTCACGTTCACCAAACTCGGCAACGCGTTAATCACTTCGGCGCGATCTTGAGGCCGAACGAGCAACTCAACCGTCTCGTATTTGGCCGCGGTGGCGACGAACTGAGCGAATTGGCATCGCGCTTCGGCAAACCGGCCGGGCCAAGTTGCCGGGTTGTGGGGCCACACCAACCAAGTTGCGCGATGTGGCTCCCATTCCGCTGGCCAGCGGTACCCTAACTCACGCGGCAACATGTTATCTGGATTCATCGTCGAGGAACCGTTTCAGCAAGCCACCGTAAGCATCAATGCGGCGATCGCGCAGGAACGGCCAGTGCGTTCGCACGACATCGATCCTAGCCAGATCGCATTCGGCCTGGACAATTTCTTCCCGTTCGTGGCTGGCGCGCACGACGACGTTGCCGTTCGGATCGACAATGAAAGACGCACCCCAAAATTCCAGCTCGCCTTCATGCCCGACGCGATTTGGGGCACATACGAACACGCCGTTAGCGATCGCGTGGCTCCGCATCATCGTTTCCCAGGCGTTGTGCTGACTGGGACCGTACTCCGATTTTTCATTCGGCAACCAGCCGATCGCAGTCGGATAGAACAAGATTTGCGCTCCATGCAGAGCCGTCAGACGCGCGGCTTCCGGGAACCATTGATCCCAGCAAATGCACACGCCGATCTTGCCCTTTGACGTTTCGATCGCGCGGAAACCCAGGTCTCCCGGTGTGAAATAGAATTTCTCGTAGTAAAGCGGGTCATCGGGAATGTGCATCTTGCGATAAACACCGGCCGTCGAACCGTCCACATCGAAGACGACTGCCGTGTTGTGATACAGACCGGCCGATCGACGCTCGAATAGCGAACTGACGATCACGACTTGCTCACGCTTCGCTGCCGCAGACAGCGCTTCACTCGTCGGCCCGGGGATTGGTTCCGCCAAGTCGAATTGAGCATGATCTTCGCTCTGACAAGGATATGGCGTCGAAAACAGCTCTTGCAGGCAAACGATCTCCGCGCCCTGCTTGGCGGCCGCCTGAATCCGATCCAGCGCCTTATCGACGTTCGCTTGCTTGTCGGTGGAACAGGTCATCTGCACCAGTGCCACCTGAGGTTTTTGAGTTGTCGCTCGCGTCATCGCTTTTCCATGTCCCGTCCGGGTCTACTTGGATCATTTTGCCAAGCTCGTATGATAGTCTTTTCCCTTCAACTGAGGCAGGTGGCCACAATGTCAGCGCGCGGATTGTTCATTATTGGAACCGACACCGAAGTGGGTAAAACCTATGTGGCCGCCCAGATCGTACGAGCATGTCGCGCGCAGGGCCATCGCGTCGGTGTGTACAAGCCGGTCGCCAGCGGCTGCGATCCGAACTCGCCTACCGCACACGATCCGTATGTGCTCTGGGAGGCCGCCGGCAAACCACTCGACCTGCACACCGTTTGTCCGCAAACATTCGCGGCACCACTGGCGCCGCACTTGGCTGCCGCGGCGGAGGGTAAGTGCGTCGATGAAGAGCTGTTGATCAACGGCGTCGTCGCCTGGCGCGACTACGAGCTAGTAATCGTCGAGGGGGCTGGCGGCATCATGTCCCCCGTATCGAACGAGCTGTACGCGGTGGACTTGGCAGCCGCGTTCGGCCTGCCGTTGGTGTTGGTCGCGGCCAATCGATTGGGAGTCATCAACCACACGCTGCAAAGTCTGGTGGTTGCCTCGACGTACCGTGAAGGTCTGCCGATTGCCGGCATTGTCTTGAACGACGTGACACCGGACTCCAGCAGTGAGCTCAACGAAGCCGAACTAAAGGCTCGTTGCGTGCCCCCGTTGCTCGCGCGCGTGCCGCACGGCGACACGAAAGCGCTGGCAGCAATCGACTGGCAGGCGTTGGCTACCCCGCTTCTGCCATGAGTTCTTCAATGCGTTTGGCCATGATCTCCTGACCACCCGCCCCTTGCCAGTTCAATTCGCCGTACCACCAGTAGCGCACCCTGCCCTGCTTGTCGATTAGATAGACGCTGGGCCACATCGAATTGCCCCAAGCCTGCCAGTTGGCCATTTCGTTGTCGACCACAATCGGAAAACGAAACTTCTCCTCGGCAACCTTGGCCTTTACGCGATCCACTTCGTGTTCGACCGCTGTCTCGGGCGTATGAATTCCCAGGATCACGAGTCCCTTGTCGTTGTACGATTGATACCACTGTTTGTACCAGGGATAGTTTTGGATGCAGTTGTGACAACCAAATGTCCAGAAGTGCAGCGCAACAACCTTGCCCTTGAGGTCGGCGATCATCAGCGGCTTCGAGTTGATCCAAGTCGGCGACGAGACTAGTTCCGGAGCCTTGAACGAGACCTGTCCCAAGCGATTCAGGTCGAACGAGCTTCCCACAAGCTGCACGACCTGTTGTTGCTGTTCAGAGGTCAGCACAGCAAGCACGTCACGTTGTTGCTTGACTTGCAGATCGTTCGCGGTCTGATTGGCCTCCTTCGCGTTGCGTTTTCCTGCGGACAATTCCTTTTGTACCGAGCTAATCTCTTCCTGAGTCGCTCGAATCAGACCTTCGATTTCCAAACGCTGCTTGTCGGTCAGTGCGAGCGTCTGCGCGGCGTCAGGTAGCAGTACGAAACCGATCCCACGCGTTCGATAGCCGATCTGCTGCAAACGTTCCTGTTGCTGCTTGTCAAGCTTGGCGGCCAAGTGTTTGCGCGTCGCGGCAAGCACTTCGGCAAAGCGACTGGCGGATTTTTCCGCAGGCCACAAGCGTGACGCCAACAGATCGGCATCAAACTGACTATTTAGCTTGGTGAGTTCACGATGTTGCTGCTTCGTGAGTTGCAATTCAGCATGCACCGCAGGCTCACGAACGAGGAACAATAGCGGTTCCGGAATCGCGTCATAACCCGTGACGTTTTGTGCGTCTAGTTGGCCGGTCAACAACAGGGCGGACACGGCCAATGACAGGCCCAGCAAACAACAGCGATACATATCAGAATAACCTCGTGACTAGGATCTGTCAGTATTTTAACTGCAGCGGTTCGCTCGTCCCGGCGTCGCCCACACGCAGCTCGCCCGACCACGTCGCAGACCCCAGCTTACAAACGGCCAGGGATGCGGTTTCACAGTAGTAGTATCCGAGCGAGATCTCCAGGTTCGTCGTACCTGTACGGCCCGTCAACGGAACCGCGGCGCGCAGTGGCAATTCGCTTGACTCGAGCTTAATCTCGAAGTTTTCGTTCGCCAGGATTGCGTCGCCGCCGCGCTGTTTGACGCGCAAGATAGGTGAGGCATCCGGGTTGAGCTTCGCTCCGACGGGCAGATTGAGTGTCAGTTCGAGCTCGAGTTCTTGCTGCCCCGGTTTCGCAAATGCATTTCCGAAAGCGACCTTGCGGCCCGCTGGGAGTTCAATCGGTCGCTCATTCGTTTCAGCCGGCGGCTCCAAACCGGTGATTGTTAGCGTATCGACACGATTGTTGTCGCGCGTGTGAATACGTCGAATCAGATGGTTATTGGTGTCCGCGACGTAGAGGATCCCGTCGGCGTAGGCGAGGCCACTTGGTTCGTTAAATTGGGCCGGCTCGTCTTCAACGCCAGCCCGACCTGTACCGGCGATCGTGACAATCGAGTTATCGGCGAAGGTGATCACCTTGATTTTGTTGTTGTAAGTATCTGCTACGAAGAGACGTTGATCATCGTAGGCAATCCCTAAAGGATGCTGGAGCAACGCCTGCGCGACGTTGCCGTCGCGGTCTCCAAAAGTGAACAACCGTTGTGCAGGCGGCAACGCAGCGGTACCCAAGAGCGTCGACGCTCGCCCGCGATCGTTCAATGCGACGGCGCGAATCGAACTACCTTCGCTATCGGCAACAAACAACACTTGGCCATCGCTGGCTAGACCGCTTGGTTGCGCAAAACTAGCCGACCCCGTCTGCAAAACGGTGCGTGGCAGTAAGGGACCGTCAACGATGTCCTCGACACCGTTGCCGGCGTACGTGTGCAGACGTCGATTTGTCAGCTTGAGCCGCCAAATCTGATGCGAACCGGCCATGGCGATATACAGTTCATCACCATCCAGCGCCAGCGCCCAAGGGCTGGCCAGTGGCAGGCCACGCGGCCGGTTCGTGGATCGCACAATGACACTCGGCGCTTGTTCACCAGTACCCGCAATTGTAGTCACCTTGCGAGCCCGGAGATCAATCTGCCGAATCGCATGATTTTCGGTGTCCGCCACATACAAGATGTTGTCACGCAGCGCCATGCCTTGCGGGCTGGAGAATGTCGCTTGGGCCAGGGTGCCATCGTCTCGTCCGATGCGTCCCGTACCGATGACGCCCAGCATCTTACCTGTCAGGTTGGCGACCACAATTCGGTGATGACCTGAATCGGCGATATACAACCGCTTGGCAACAGGATCGACCAACACCTTACCAGGAAACCGCAGCGGCGTCGGTTCAGCCTGCTCTCGCTCCAATGCAAACCGGAGCGGCGTCTCATCTAAGTTGCCGGCCCTGCGGTATTTCGCGACCGTGCGTTTCATGAAAGCATTGAGCGTGGCAAAGGTCGCTTCACCCTCGTGCGTGGCAATCACATTTCCGCTCGGATCGATCACGCGCAACGTGGGCCACGACGCGACACCATACTTTCGCGCAATGATCGCGTTTGCATCGTTCACCACCGGGTGCTCGATCCCATATCGGAGGATGGCCTCACGCACATTCTGCGTATCGCGCTCACCGAGAAACTTCGGGGCGTGAACGCCAATCACGACCAACTGCTCCGGATACTCGCGTTCCAAACGTTGCAAGTCGGGCAGGATCTGCATGCAATTGATGCAACAATACGTCCAGAAGTCCAACACCACGATCTTGCCGCGTAAGTCGGGCAAGGATAACGGACCGGCAACATTGAGCCATTCCACGCCGCCATCGAGTGAAGGCGCTGAGATGGGTGCGATCGACTGAATGTCCGGCGGCGGCCGAAACGCCTGCGCAGGCATACGCTGTGCGAACGCCAGGATCAGCAACAACCCCAGGTGGCTCACACGAGCCAAGCGATTGGTATTCATGATTCGTGGCTCGACTATCCAGGCAGATGCAAGAGAGTGCAGAGAGCCTGGATTATAGACGATGGCGCTTCAGCTGTCGCCATCGTCAACTAAACCACTACGGCGCAGAGACGCGCCGCAGTGTGTTGAGCCATTATGTCGTCACGCCGAGTTGCGAATTAGTTTGAAGCAACCAGCGCCGCGTCCATACGTGATTCTGCGAGCTGCGTGTCGATATCAAGTTGAATCGAAAGACTCCAGCGTCCGTCCTGGTCACCCCGCACGTGCCAGTGTGGCAGCACGGTGACCGCCTGATGAACAAGCTCGAACCCGCCTTCCGACTGACTAACCGACTCGATGGGGAATGTCCAGAGATGCGTGGGCTGCGAGAAATTCAGATTCAGATGTAAACCGAGCCACTCGTCCGTCAGCGACAGTTCATTCTGATCGTACAGCGAGAGCCAACTGCCGAGGTGGCCCAGGTTTGCGTCTCCTTGATGGAAGTAGCGATCGCCGGCGTGTGAGGGGAGTCCGGCAAAATTGAACTCGATACCAAAATGGAGCGTCCGGTCGCTGGGCACGCCTTCCAACAGGTAGCCGATTTCCAGCACGGAGCGTTGAGCGTGCAGCGTTACTCCCTTGGTAATCCGAATATCGATTTCGC